>CALMJN010000097.1 GCA_937864385.1 uncultured Methanosarcinales archaeon
GGCAAAAATATCAGAGAGCGGGCCATGGACCTCATATCCATAGCCCACCCCAAATTCCGGCCCTGGCTTATGGAGTCGGCCCGGGAGAGAGCCATCATCTACAAGGATCAGCTGTTCATCCCCGGAGAGAAAGGCATCTATCCCGAGGAGCTGGAGATCTACCGCACCACCAGGAAGGGGCTGAACATAAGGCTGAGGCCAGCCAAGATCACAGATGAGCAGCTTCTCAAGGACTTCTTCTACAGCCTCTCCGAGGATAGCCTATACAAGCGCTTCTTCTCCGCCAGGAAGGACATGCCCCACAAGAGACTGCAGGAGTTCGTGGTCGTTGACTACAGCCGGAAGATGGAGATACTGGCCACAGTGGAGGAAAAAGACAAGGAGATCATAATCGGCCTCGGTCAGTATGAGCTGAATTCCGATATGCACCTGGCCGAGGTAGCCCTGGTGGTCAAGGACAGCTTCCAGGGGCAGGGCGTGGGCCGGGAGCTGCTCTCTTATCTGATTCTCCTGGCCAGAAGGCAGGGCCTGCTTGGATTTACTGGAGATGTTCTGGTGGCGAACAGATCCATGGTTGCGCTCTTTGAGAAGATGGGATTCGACACAGAAAAAAGGAGCGAGGAGGGGATCTATCAGATGAGAATGTGGTTTAGGAAGAAAGAGAGAGGCAATGAGCAAGAATAAGATGAAGAAGGAATACTTCCCATCTTTATATTATCTTACACATATTTAAGCCTTTATTAAACTGCTAAACTGCTAAACTGCTATTTGAAAACCTCTCCCGCCTCCTTGTACCAGAGCAGGAGGTCCAGATGGGACATGGGTATCTTTGCCTCCCGGGAGAAATCGATCATCTTTTTCTCGATCTCCAGGTACATCTTCTTGCTGGGCGAAGCGGGGACCTCCTCTATCACCCCCAGCAGGGCCAGGTTCTTGAGTATATGCCGGTCCAGTATGGCCAGATCCCCGCCCAGGCCGATGTTTCTCAGGAAATGGCTGGCCTCCTTGTATCCCAATCCCTTGATATTGGCCACCAGCCACTCCCTTGCCGCAGAGGCATCAGAGAAACCGGCCAGGGTATCTCGCAGAGAGCAGGAGGAGAATCTGCTCCGGGCCAGGCAGATGTAGTCTCCCTTTCTCAGGTTGAACCGAACTCCCACCAGCTCGCGGGTGATCTCCTCTGGCCCAGCCTCTTTAATCATGCATTTCCTCTCCAGCCTCTCTACCGCCCGCCAGCAGGTCCTGGCTTTGGATTGGGGGGTGAGCAGGCAGAAGACCAGCTCCCGGAATAGCTCCTCCTC
>CALMJN010000098.1 GCA_937864385.1 uncultured Methanosarcinales archaeon
GGGCAGGAAGCCGTAGGTCTCAAGCTTTCTGGCCAGCCTGGTGGCAAGGGTGCTCTTGCCGCTGCCTCCCAGGCCGGTGATGAGCAAGAGCTGCAGGTCGCCGCTCTTCAGAGCTGGCAGGAGCCGCTGCTGCTCACGCCGACGACCCACAAAATGCTCGGCGTAGCCCTCCTTCATTCCAGGTAGAGCCTCCTGGACCATCGTCGGGCGGGAAGGCAGCTCCTGTGGCCTCTGGGAATCGGGATCAAAGATCTGGCTCTGGCTGGTGGCGGAGTAGAGCACGGGAAGTGTCCAGGAGGCATCGCCGCGCTCTTTGCAGGCCGCCCAGGCCTCCTGGCGGGCCAGGCACAAAGCCCGGTCCACCGGCTGGCCGTCTTTTAAAATGCCATAAAACCTGCGGGCGAAGTTGGTGGCCAGGTCATCGGCGATGGAGGCGGCCCAGCCCACAGCCAGGGGCACCTCGGCACCCACCAGGGCCTGGCAGACTCCGGCCAGAGCCTCACGAGGAGCTTTGCCCGTCTGGCAGCCACTGGCAAAGACACACTGCACGCCGCTGCCAGAGAGAAAGCGGCGCAGCTCCTCGGCTGCAACCAGGTCAACCGTACCGTCCTCCTTCTCGAAGGCGAAGTGGCCTTTGCCATCCCGGACCACGCCGTGGCCGGTGAGGTGGAGGATATGGGGCCTGTACTCGCTCACCCTCTCCTTCAGCTCCTGGAATGTCCCCAGGTCGCAGGAGTCGAAGGCCACATCCTGGCCGGAGACGGCCCGGAAGAGCGCCTCCTCCTCCAGCTCGTAGTCCAGGGTGGCCTGATCGGTGGGAGCGCAGGCCATGAAGAGCAATCGCAGGGGCCGGGGCCGCAGCTCGCCGTGAAAGGTTTCGAGCTTCTTCTCCGATCCCGGCAGGCGGCGGATGGCAAAGCGAGGGTCCAGCCCCAGGAATTCGCCGCTGGGAGGGTGCAGCAGCTCCCAGTGCAGGTTCAGGATCTCCGAGGCGTCGGAGGCTACTATCAGGAAGCGGGTGCTGCCCGAGGGCACCGCTGAGCAGATCTTCTCCCAGGAGGAGGCCAGGAAGAGGGCAAAGAGCTGGGCTCCCAGGGCCGCCTCTGCGCCGGCGTCCATCTCCGGGCGGCAGGACTGCTCGAAGAGGGAGCTATAGCGGCGGGAGATCTGCCGCACGGTCTCCGAGTCCTGCGGGGAGAGGCTCTGGTTGGTGAGGATGGGATGGCCGTCAAGGGAGATGTGGAAGAGGTAAGTGGTGTTGGGCGGCGCTCCTGATTCCTTTATGGATAAGGTGATGACTGAATCTTGGGCGATCATATCTTCTCGGGTGATGGCGAATTTGTGTTTGAATCTAGGAGGATCTTCTCAATCTGGGCCTGCAGAATGGGAATTTCTGCGTTAAGGACATTCCAGACTATCTTCCAGTTCACCTGGAAGTAGCGATGGATGAGCTTGTCCCTCATTGCGGCCATCATCTTCCATTCGATCTCTGGATACAGTTCCTTTAATTCCAAAGAGACGTTCTTTGAGGCTTCACCGATGATCTCCAGGCTTCTGATGACGCCGCGCTGCAATAGCTCATCCTCCAGGAGGTCTTCGAACTCCAGGTTCTCGACATGGCTGGTCAGAAATGCGATCTCGTCAAGAATATGTTCCAGGTAGATGGAGTCCTGCTTAGTCAGCCCACACCACCTCTTTCTCGACGTAAGGCCGGATCCTGTGGCTGATTCCTTCCGGAGTTAGCAGGTCAACCCTGCGGCTGAAGATGTCCTCCAAATAGAAGGCAAGGTTCATGAAGTTCCGAAATGTCGGGTCCTCGAACTCAACA
>CALMJN010000099.1 GCA_937864385.1 uncultured Methanosarcinales archaeon
ATAACCGTGGAGCTATCCCCGGAGGAGGATGTGGTGGGGTGAGGGATGAGGGCAGCGGGCCATCTTGAAAAAGATGGCTCTTTTTTTTTTATTATATAATATTTAAAGCATTAATCCAGAAGCCTGATTGGAGGATGCAAATCAAACTACGCGCGGCCACCCAACTCTAAAAGGATGGAGTATGCTTCGGGTCGCACGCTTAATTGATATATTTTGCAGTAATACTAAGAGACGAGGGAATTATCATGTACAATAAAATTCTCGTGCCCACGGACTTCTCCAGTTATGCCCATAGAGTGCAAGATTGCCTGGCGGCCATACCGGGCATAGAGGAGATTGTGCTTCTCCATGTCCTGGATGCCAGCAACCCCAAGGAGCTGGAGGGCAAAGGATGGAGTTGGGATTCTTTAATCGATGAGGCCAGAACCAGGCTGGAAGAGCAGGCTGATCAACTCACCCATCAAGAGGGAAAAGAGCTTCGGGTCAAGCCTGTTCTAAAGGTCATAATCGAGCCGATGAGCGGCGCAGATGGGGTAAATCTGCAAAGGCCAAAGCCTGGATCGGGAGTGGATTTTGTGGATGGCGGCAGCGTTGGGCAGGTCATTTCCAGCGTGGCGGCAGAAGAGAATGTATCTCTCGTCTGTATGGGTGCGCAGGGAAAGGGCCTGGTAGAAGGCATGCTCCTGGGTTCGGTTTCCACGGAAGTCCTGAGACAGAGCGAGGCGGACCTGCTCATCATCCGCCACAAGATCCTGCTCGGAAAGAGCGTAGACTCTAAGGATAATCTCTGCCGAGATATCTTCTCTAAAGTGATGCTCACAACCGATTTCTCCGCGGCTGGAGAGGAGGCGGCAGCTAGGGTTAAGGAGGTCTCGGATGTCAAGGAGATACTTCTGGTCAATGTTATCGATAAAGAGGATGACTTCAAACAAGCCGCCGAAAGGCTGAACAGACTTAGAGAGGAGCTGGCTGCCCCTGGCAGAAAGGTTACCGTCCATGTGCTGCAAGGTTCTCCCTCTGATGAGATTCTATCTCTCGGAAAGAAGCAGGATGTCTCCTTGATCATGATGAGCTCCCAGGGAAAGAGCTGGAGACGGCAGATCCGGGTGGGAAGCACAACCTTCGATGTGGTCCGGAGGTCAGAGTGTCCCGTTCTGGTGGTCCGGCCAGCTAAATGATCGGATAAGAGAAGACCATTGTCAGCCAGGTAGAATGTCATGGATATCTTCATGCAAGCTGCCATAAGCGAGGCTCTTGAGGGACTCTCAGAGGGTGGAGTTCCCATCGGTGCCATACTTGTGGAGAAGGGCAGGATAATCGGAAGGGGCAGAAACCGGCGGGTGCAGGACCAGGATCAGCTCATGCACGCCGAAATGGACTGCCTGCGTCATGCCCGCCTCACCGGCGGCTATCATAATACCACGCTCTACTCTACCCTCATGCCCTGCTATCTCTGCGCCGGGGCTGTGGTTCAGTTTGGCATAAAGAAGGTTGTGGTTGGCGAGGCCAAGAGCGCCCCTGCGGCCATGCATTTCATGCTCTCCCATGGCATAGAGGTGGTGGACCTCGATCTCCCGGAGTGCCAGGAGATGATGCATCGCTATATATCCGAAAACAGGGATCTATGGGAGCAATTCCTGCGAGAGCTGAACCCTGATCTCCTTTCCCCTGAGAGATCCATCTCCCTGCGGCATAACCTGAGGCCGGGAGATGTGGGATACATCACCTACCTGCATGGCATGCTTTATGCTCCGCAGCAGGGGTGGGACCACACCTTCGACTCATATGTGGCCATTCCCCTGGCAGAGTTTGCTAAAAGGATAGGCCTCAGAGAGCGGATCTGGATTGTGGAAAGGGCCTGCCAGATTGCGGGATCTGTGGCCATCGTTGAATTCTCCCAGGAAGAGGCACAGTTGCGCTGGCTGCTCCTACACCCCGATCTGAGGGGGCGAGGGCTGGGGCGCAGGCTGGTTGAAGAGGCGGTGGCCTTCTCCCGGGAGGCAGGATATTCCTCGATCTTCCTCTGGACGGTTGACAGCCTACCTGCAGCTGCCGGACTCTATAAATCGGCTGGCTTCCGGGAGAAGGAAAAGGTGACTCACGAGCTTTGGGGAAGCCTGGTCACTGAGGTTAAGTATGAGCTGGCTCTGAAATAGGGCAACCGAACCAAGACGGTTTGGAATGGCTATATTTTGGATTAAACGATAAGGCGGAGAAGCATAATCACGCATTATCGGGCTTTTTAGGCTCGTCGAGCAAGCCCACCAGCCTCTCCAGAACATCCTCCACACCCTGGCCGGTCTCGGTGGACATCTCAAGCACATCTCCATCCCCCGTATACTTCAAAATATCCGCCTTATTGGCAACAATCAGCATGGGAAGGCTGATCCAATTCTGGATATCCTGAGCCAAAGATAGCTGAGAGTCCAGGGGATAGCCGCAGTGTTCGCTCGGATCAAGGATAAAAAGCACCACACCCTGAAGATGGCTCAATGCAGCTATGGTCTGGCGCTCAATTTTGTTTCTCTCTTCCATGGGCCGATCAAGCAGGCCCGGCGTATCCACCACTTGATACCTCTGTTCCCCCCGCATGAAGTGGCCCACAAAGATTCCCCGGGTGGTGAATGGATAGCTG
>CALMJN010000100.1 GCA_937864385.1 uncultured Methanosarcinales archaeon
CGGCGGGAAAGTCGATCTCCACGCTGCCCCGCAAAAGCATCTTAGCGGCAGTGACATAGACATTGCCGGGGCCGACGATCTTCTGCACCCTCTCCATGCTCTCCGTGCCGAGGCCCATAGCGGCAATGGCCTGGGCCCCGCCCAGCTTGTAAATCTCATCCGCCCCGGCCATGTCCGCGGCGACAAGGGTGAGCGGCGTCACCGAGCCGTCCTTCTGAGGAGGGGTGCAGACCACAATGCGGCCCACATCGGCCACCTTGGCCGGTATGATATTCATCAGAGCCGAGCTGGGATAGGAGGCCCGGCCACCTGGAACATAGGCTCCCACGCTGTCCAGGGGGACAGTCTTCTGGCCCACGGTGACCCCGGGGGCGACCTCGGTCAGCCACAGATCCCTGTCCTTCTGCTGGCGGTGAAAGTGGAATATATTGTCCGCCGCATCGGCCAGTGCCTCCTTGAGCCGATCTTCGACCAGGTCATAGGCGGCATCAATCTCCTCCTGGCTCACCCGCAGCTCATCGAGACGCGCTCCTTCGAACTTCTCCGTAAATCCAAATAGCGCCTCGTCCCCCTTCTCCCCCACCTCCATCACAATCTCATTGACCGTCTCCAGCACATCGGTTATGCCCACATCACGGGTGAGAAGGCCTCTCAGATCCTCCTCCTTCAGATCGCTAAGCATCTTGGCTATCACAATTATCAACTCCATTATTCCCGAAATTTTCTCATATTAATTTTATAATAATTTTAGTGGGTCAGATGGAATTGCTTCTGCCCCTCTGGCTGCGGTATAAAGACAGTATCCTCTCCAGTGTATCTGCCTCCTCCAGGGACTTGTCGTCCCTCAATCGGACCATCCTGGGAAAGCGCAGGGCATATCCGGAGGAGTAGTTGGGGCTTTTCTGGATCTCCTCATAGGCCACCTCGAAGATCACCGCCGGCTTGATCTCCACCTCCATGCCCTTCTCCAGTATGACCAGCTCCCGGAACATCTCCGTTAGCTCAGATAGCGCCTCATCGGTGAGGCCCGTAGCCACCCAGCCCACATCCAGAAGCCTTCCGGAAGACTGGTCCATGCAGGCCAGGCGGTAGGAGCCCAGTAGGCTCGCCCTCCTGCCCTCTCCCCATTTGGCCCCGATAACCACCAGGTCCAAAGTCTCCATGACCGGCTTTATCTTGAGCCAGTTCTTGCCCCTCTTTCCCGGAGCATAGGGGGAGGCGGGATTCTTGATTATCAGCCCCTCATGCCCGGCCTCTAGAGCCCGCTCATATGCTGCTTCTACCTCCGCAGGGCTGTCGGAGAGCATCTGGTCGGCGAGAAGATCCGCTTCTGCCACGCCCTCTAAGAGAGCCCTCCTCTCTTTCAGGGGCAGATGGGCCAGGCTTTCCCCCTCCAGATAGATCAGATCGAAGAGGAAGAGGCGCAGAGGGATCTCTTTGGCCAGCTTGGCCACATGGTATTTCCTTCGGAAGCGTTTTAAAATCTCCTGAAAAGCCATGGGCCGGCCATCTCCTCCCACCGCCACCGCCTCTCCGTCCAGTATGGCGCTTTCCGCCTTGACCCGCCGGGCGGCCTGGACCATCTCCGGCAGAGATGCGGTGACATTCTCCAGCCGGCGGGAGAAGACCCTTACCCGGTCTCCATCCTTATGAATCTGGACCCGGGCCCCGTCGTACTTCCACTCCACGGCGGCAGTGCCCATCTCCGCCAGGGCGGCGGGAATGCCCTCGCCCAAGGTGGCCAGCATCATCTTGATGGGATGGTTGATCATGACTGTGAGCCGGTCTAAAGTGCCCTTCCGGGCGGCTGCAGCCACCAGCCCCATATCGTTGGTCAGATTGTAGGCCCTCTCCACCTTCTCTGAGTCGGCCCCGGCGGCGTCAAAGGCCCGGGCTACGGCATCCCTGATCCCCCCCTCTCCGACGCCTATTCGCATGTCCTCAATGGCCAGGCGGGCGATGTACCTGGCCTCGATGGGACTGGCATGGCTGAAGAGGAACTGAAGGTTCTTGATCTTGATATCCTGGCTCCTCCGGCCCGAGGAGCGGGCTATGGCCAGAAATCGGTTGTGCACCTCGATGATGGAGAGAGTGCTCTCCTCCTCGTCTCCCCGGTCCAGGAAGGCGGCCAGTCCCTGAGGCCTCTTCTTCTCCACCATTCCCGCCGCCACCAGGCCGGGATCCCCTGTGGCTCGGAGCAGGTCGGTGACCTGAGCCAGAGGACAGCCGCAGGCCCTGGCCAATGCCTGGTAGAGTATGGAGGGGCCCACACCCAGATCCAGGTCCAGGCCGGGCGGAAAGAGGGTTCCCATGACATAATTGCAGCATACGGCCAGCTCGGCCTCATCCAGGGTCCCCAGGAATGCTGCGACCAGTTCGATCTTATCCAGGGATCCGGATGTCTCCTCTACCCTCTGGCAGAGAGTGGCAAAGACGAGAAAGCTGGTCATGTTCTCCCGCCTTCAGAGCTCTAGCTCTAATCCTCTAGAATATGGCATCGATTTTCTTCGTCCTGTAGATGCTGATGACATCCGTCAGTATGGCCGAGGCGGTCTCTATGGACCCGGCTCCCAAACCGGTTACGGTGATGGTCCCGGAGAGGTCGGTATATATGGCCGCCGAGTTGAGAGTTCCGGATACGGCAATGGGGCTTCCCAGGGGAACCAGGGTGGGCCGGACGGTGAGCGCCGGCACATCCCCGATGAGCTTGATGGCATAGCCCTTCCTCTGGGCCAGAGCCAATGCCTCGGGCGTCACTCCGGTGATGCCGGTCACATCCACATCGCTGTACTTGACATCCATATTGAACAGAGAGTTGGCCAGGATGACCACCTTTCCCGCCGTGTCCACTCCCTCCACATCATAGCTGGGATCGGCCTCGGCTATGCCCAGGTCCTGGGCCTCGGAGAGGGCGTGGGTGTAGGGTATTCCCTCCTCGGTCATGCGGGTCAGAATATAGTTGCAGGTGCCGTTGAATATGCCCTGGATGCCGGAGATGCAGTTGCCGACCAGAGTTCTCTCCACCAGGCTGATCAGAGGCATGGTCCCACCCACAGTGGCCTCGAACTTGAGCATCACACCGTTGTCCTCGGCCAGCTTCTTGAGGTGGCTGTAGGAGACCACCAATGGACCTTTGTTGGAAGTGACAACATGCTTGCCGCTGGACAGTGCCGCCTCCATGTGCCCCAGGCCGGGCTGGCCGTGCACTATGTTGGTGGGGGTGACCTCTATCACCAGCTCGGAGTCTATGGCCGATATGGCCTCCTTGCCCTTCATTCCCGATGTGGCCACATTCTCCAGGGTCCTCTCCCCCAGGATCTTACTGGCGTCCACTCCGTCCTCGGCCAGGACGGTGCCGGTGTGGTCGGTGACGCTGACGAGCCTGAGATTGAGGCCCATATCCCGCAGCATGGCCTTCTTGCGGGACAGAGCATCCACCACCCCGTGGCCCACGATGCCGTAGCCCACCAGGGAGACCTTGACATCCCTCATCTAGATCGCCTCCATCTCTATGGGCTCTATGACCAGTAGCTGCTTTTCCTTGCCCACCTCTCGCAATATGGAGAGCGCCTTCTGGATCTCCGCCTTGCCCGTGGCCCGGATCTTGAGATAGGCAGAAGATGGCTCATTGATGCCGGTCATGGATAAAGAGAGGTCCATGACCTCGGCATAGCCGGTGGTGTCGATTCTGTCGATGGTGTCGCCCAGATCGCTGTCCAGCACATGGCCCACCAGGACCACGGAGACGGACTCTATGAGCCGGTCCTCGCCCGCCCGGACCACGGAGATGCCGCTCTTCTTAAGCTCTTCCTTGACCGTATCGATCTTGTTTCTGTCCATCTCCACCACGAAGCGGTCGACCTGGTCCGTGAAGTACGAGTGGAAGAGGCTGGCGGGAATCGCGATGCACAGGCCGGCCGCGGTGGTGATCGGCAGCGTCTGGATCGAGCCGAGATTGACGCGGTCCGACGCGCCGGACGCCGCCACGTACGCCCGGCTGTGCCAGTCGAAGTACGGCGAATCCGCGTACGACGACGTGTGCGCGTTCATCCGGCGGGCCCGCGAGGTGATCCCGGAGGTGACGGCGACGGTCGTCGGCCTGCCGGGCCTGGTCCTCCAGGAAAGCGACATTCCGGGCCATATCGTCCTGCAGAGCCGGAGTGTCGTATTCGAAATCGATGGTGATCAGCCCCTGGTAACCCAGATGCCGGAGTTCCTTCAGCGTCTTCGCACAATCGGCTTCGCCTTCTCCGATCACCGTGTTGCGCGACTGGGGCTCTCCCTTCTTGGCCACATCTTTCAGGTGAAAGCTGATGAGGCGGCCCTGCAACTGCCGCAGGCACTCGACCGGGTCCAAGCCGGAGCGGGCCCATTGTCCGCCGTCACCGCAGGCGCCGAAGTCCTCATAGCTGACACAGGTTATCTCGTGACCCATTCCAGTAACCCTCCACTGGCGGCGGTCGGCACAGGGACAAGGAGTTGCGGCGCGTCGGCACGCGCCGAGCATGCCGCAGGAACGAAGGGCCCCCCCGCGGCCCGGTCAAGGACTCGCCAGCCCGGACTGGCGCCGGGTGCGGGCGAGATCATCGGCGGGGCGCAGCGCGAGGAGCGCCTCGACGTGCTCGACCAGGAGCCGCCCGCCGCCGACAACCCGCTGCTGAAACTCGGGCTCCTCCAGGTGGCCGTGGCACCCTCCAGCTTCCTGGCCGGGAAGGTACACCTCGGGAAAATCCTGCTGGAGGGGACCGATGTCGTCCAGGATGTAGAACCCACGCCCATAGGTGGAGATCACCAGGTCGTTGAAGTGCTCCTGGACCACGATTCCCGATACCGGCGCGTGGGGAAGGTCATTCTGGAGCGGCTGCCAGTGGTCCCCGTCGTCGAAGGAGACGTAGATGGCGTTCTCCGTCCCCAGGTACAGGAGGCCCCGGCGTACCGGGTCCTCGGCGATGACCTTGGTGTAGCTGAGCATGCTCACGGGGATACCCGTGACGATCTTCTGCCAGGTGCGACCGTAATCCCGCGTGCGGTAGACGTGGGGATCCCGGACGTTGGCCTGGTGGCC
>CALMJN010000101.1 GCA_937864385.1 uncultured Methanosarcinales archaeon
AAAGTTCATTGAGGAGAGGACGGAGGGCTATGCCGAGCTGGCCGCCGGGCTCAGAGACTATTCTCTGGAAGAAGCGGCTCAACTCACGGGCGTGCCGGCGGGGGAGATAGTCAGAGCGGCCCGGATCTATGCCCGGTCTCCCGCCTCGGCTCTCCTCTATTCCATGGGCATAACCCAGCATGTCTGCGGCACGGACAATGTCAAGGCCTGTGCCACTCTGGCTTTAGTTGCCGGCCAGATCGGCAGACCCGGCGCCGGGGTCTGGCCCATGCGGGGGCAGAACAATGTGCAGGGCAATTGCGATATGGGAGGCATGGCCGAGTTTTATCCCGGGTACAAGAGGGCCTCCGACCCGGCCTCTATCGATTTTTTCAAGGCCGCCTGGAAGGCAGATGATCTGCCTCTGGGGCCGGGGCTGACATCCACGGAGATGACCGAAGAGGCGCTGCAGGGCCGCCTCAAGGCCATTTACCTCATTGGCGAGGATCCGGTCACCTGCGACGCCAATATCAATAAAACAAAGGCGGCTCTGGATAAACTCGATTTTCTGATAGTGCAGGAGATATTCATGACCCCCACGGCAATGATGGCTGATCTGGTTTTGCCTGCTGCCGCCTGGGCAGAGAAGGACGGAAGCTATACCTCCATGGAACGGCGGGTGCAGTGGATAGACCAGGCCGTTCCACCGGTGGGTGAGGCCAGGGAGGGGCTGTGGATCATCAATGAGATTGGAAAGAGGCTCGGCCTGGACCTGGGAGGCAGCAGTGCCGCCGAGGTCCTGAAGGAGATCAACCGCCTGGTGCCCCAGTATGGGGGCATGACCCAAGAGAGGATCGCCCAGGTGGGAGGGCTGCGCTGGCCCTGTCCGGATGAGAGGCACCCCGGAACGGCTATACTGCATCAGGAGAGGTTCTCCACCCTGGACGGCAAAGCAAGGATTGCCAATGTGCAAAACAAACCTGCCGGCGAGCTGACCAGTCTTGAATATCCCCTGCTGCTCTCCACGGGAAGGATTGTGGTGCAGTACAACAGCGGCTCCATGACCCGGAGAAGCCCCTCTCTCCAGGAGAGGGACGGGGAGCTATATGTGGAGATCAATCCCCAGGACGCATCTGAGCTCGAGGTCCGGCACGGGGATATGGTCAAGGTCAAGACCGTGCGGGGCGAGACCGAGGCCAGGGCCAGGGTAACGGAGAAGGTCAAGCCGGGGATGGTCTTCATGCCCTTCCACTGGCAGGGAACCAATATCATCACCTCCGACGCCCTTGATCCTGTGGCCAAGATCCCGGAATATAAGATGGCTGCCTGCCGGATAGAGACAATGGCATGAGGAAATGAATGGCAAGCCAAAACTCTTGGGGCTTCATAGGAGCATGATTATGACGGTCATGCGCTTGGATCTTGCCGATCCGCATCAAGTAGCTTATCTCTATCGTCGGAGAAGCCAAAGCTGTTAGAGAGGCTGAAAAGGGAAAGGAAATAAAAAGAATATAAGGCTTGAGCGAGTGCACCGTCATCCGGTCCCAATTGATTCGCTCGGCTCCTCTCGCTGGCATGCGGCGGTTCATTAGTGGCGGGGGATTAAATCTTCTCAGCTTATACGATTAATGATCGGGTGGAGAATAATTGCATCTAGGGACAGGTGGCTTTTGATATTGTGGATTAGATTATTCCCTTTGCTCTTAGAGCAGACTTCAGCTCGTTCATGTCGCTCTTCAATTCGGCGATATGGGTATCCATCACCTTGTCCAG
>CALMJN010000102.1 GCA_937864385.1 uncultured Methanosarcinales archaeon
ATCGTGGAGGGCCGGGCTCCCTGCCCGCGGCTCTGCACCCGGCTAGCATGGCTCGCCCACTGCGGCAGTCGCCTTCTACGATCCGCGCCTGGGGGCGGTGGTGGTGGCAACGCACAGCCGGGAGTGGGCCGTGGGCAAGGTAGTGGATGTGACGCTGATCATGAACAATGCAGGCAAAAGTCAGAGAGAGGAGGATGGACGGTGCAAATCGACGACATCAAGAAGCATATCCTTCTAGATAATTATATAATAACATTTCATGCCCACAGGAGAAATGGATGAGAGGGGCATCTTCACTGAGGATCTGGTTAATTTGATATTGAAGGGAAGTATAATAGAAGATTATCCCGACACCAAGCCCTGCCCCTCAGCGCTAATCTCTGGTAGTACTGGTGGGCGGCATTGTCATGCAGTGGTTGAGCTGTGCGAAAATCACCTTCGAATAGTTACGGTCTATTGGCCGGTGGATGAAAAATGGACAAACCAAATGACGAAAAGAAAGAGCTGATCCCTGATACCTGCATCTGCGGTAGAGGAAGGTTGCAGCCTGGAATTACAGAGTATGTGACTAAAGTAGAGGATAGCGTATTGGTAATCAAGAACGTGCCTGCTTTGATATGCGATCTATGTGGTGAGTCCTATCTAATGCCAGATGCCTCCCGAGAGATCGATAAGATGGTCAGGGACTTCCGGGAAGGAAGGCTTCTGGCAAGACCCATTGCTGCCGGCGAGGTAGATCTCAGGGTAAAGGAAACAGCCTGATATGATCGATGATCTCGGTGAATTTCCCGGAATATGAACACCTGAAAATGTGGTCCATTGTCGGCTACTCCATCGCCGTCTCCTCGCCTGGTTGCGAGCCCCTGCCTCCCCTGCCCGACATCCCCCGCAGCTCGCTGGTGGTTGTGGAGGGCCGGGCTCCCTGCTCCGCGGCCCTGCACCCGGCTAGCACGGGTCGCCTGCCGGAATAGTTGCCTTCTACGACCCGCGCCTCTCCTTCCTCTAGGGGGATGAACCTATTGAAGTAGGATAGAATTCGCCACTGCAATTTCAAGGCAAAATTCATCTTTATTGCCATAATTTTTTAAAGATGTTATGCAATTCCGCCCAGTGTCTGCTACTGCTTGGCCTGATTATCGACATGATCCAGCAACGGATCCCGGATGCCGTTCGCCTCAAAGGCCTCCTCCCTCTCCCGGCAGGTGGGGCAGCTTCGGCAGGGCTGCTTCTCCCCCCGATAGCAGGACCAGGTCAGACTATAGGGCACACCGAGCCCCAGGCCCATTCTCACTATCTCCGCCTTGCTCATATCCAAAAATGGAGCCCTCAGGTGGACCGGATGCCAGGCGGTGGCCTGGAGTATGGCGGGATAAAGAGCAGCCACGAACTCAGGCCGGCAGTCGGGATATATGGTGCGATCGTTTTTGTGGGCGGCGTAAAACAGCTCCGGGATCTCTCTGGCCTCGGCATAGCCCGCGGCTATGGAGAGCATGATCATATTGCGGTTGGGAACCACCGTCTTTTTGGCCGCCTCCTCGGTGTAGTGGCAGTCGGGGATCTCCTCTCCTCCCAGGAGGGCGCTCTTGCCCAAGAGGCCAGCTAGCGAGCTGAGGTCGACTATCTTATGGGCTACATTGAGCCTTTCGGCTATGGCCTCAGCGCATTCTATCTCCTTCTTGTGCCTCTGGGCATAGTTGAATGTGAGAGCCTCTACCTCATATCCCATATCCAGCATCCTGTAGAGCATGGTGGTCGAGTCCAGGCCTCCGGAGAAAATCAATACCGCCTTCATCGCCTATCCTTTATCCTTCATCCTCTATATTCCATCCTCTATTCTGTCTGGTAGTTCCAGCCTGACCTCTTCTCGTCTCTTTTTTCCGGTCGCAGAATTATGGGGCCGGCTGAGGTTCTCTCCACAGCTCCCAGGTGGGAGAGGAACCTCTCCTCGCTGTAACCGAAGCACTGCAAAACCTTTATGGGGCTGACAAGGACATAGCCGCTGCTGTAGTTGCCGCTCTTCTCCTCTTCCACCAGCTCTCCTATGACCGGCCTGCCTGAGGCAAAGGCTCCGGTCTCGACGAAGGCAAAGCGGCCCAGGCCGTCGGAGATCGAGAGCCACATATGGGACTCTTCGTCCCCTCCCTTGAGGGCAAAGCTGGCCATGGTGCTGGGATTGTATCCATGCTCCTGCAAGAGCCTTGTGGCGATGATGCAGGTGTCCATGCAGTCGAATCTGCCGGCGGAATAGTTCTCAGTATAACGATAGCTGCTCAGGATATCCTCAATGTTGCGGCTGAAATTGAGATCCCTGGTCACCGGCAGATCCTGGACCGAAAAGAGATCCGAGTCCAAAATCAGACAGGGACCTTGGGCAGAACAGGGCCCCGCCGCCAGGAGAATGGCCAGCAGAATTGCATTAACGATAAGGCTTGTCTTCACTGATAATCCCATCCTTTAGATCACGGTCCTTTAGATCACGGCAATAGCAATTGACACTCCCGCTTTTCTGGAAGACGGCTTTGACCTATCCTATCCCACCCGCTTGAAGTCGATGAAACCCTGCTCCACATCCACAGAGACGAGTTCCACCTCTATCTCATCTCCCACATCGACTCCTTTGCTTCCCGCTTTCAGCATCCCTTCTACGGGAATATCCAGCAGCCGGACCCAGGTTCCCTTCTCTGATGCGCCGGTGACCATGGCCGAGAACCTCTCACCGATCCTGCTTTCCAGTAGAAGAGCAGCAGCGGACTTGCCCACCTGACGCTCCACCTTGACTGCAAGATCCTCTTTTCTGGTGCAGCTGTCCGCCAGTCTCTCCAGCTCATCCTGGCTGTAGGGGACCGGCCGGCCCTCTATGGCCGCCTTGAGCAGGCGCTGAGTGATCAGATCAGGGTAGCGGCGGTTGGGTGCAGTGGAGTGGGCATAGTCCTTTACCGCCAGGCCGAAGTGGCCCGGGGCCTCCTCTCCGGGCATCTCCGCCACATACTCCCCGTTTCCCAGAAGCTTGATCACTGCCAGGGATAGGTCGGGAAAGCGGAGCGGATCGGCCTTCTTCATCATGGTCAGGAATATCTCCAGCTTTCGGGGGGAGGGGCTCTTGGGAAGCCGGAAGGCGTGAGCGGCGGCGATCTCTACAATTCTGTCCCACCTGCGTGGGACGCGCACCACCCGGCGGAGGGATGGTATGCCCCGAGCTCCCAGAAAGCGCACGGTCACCCCGTTGGCGGCAATCATGAAGTCCTCGATGATCTGCTTGGCCCGGTTGGTCTCCTCCACCACCAGGTCGGAGATGAGATCCTCCTGGAAGACGGCTTTGGCCTCTATGGTCTCCAGGCTGAGAGCCCCCTCCTGGTGGCGCAGGCTCTTCATCATCTGGGCCGCTTTATCCTGGAGGAGGATATTTTCCGCCAGGCCCTCTACTGCGGCCACCGCCGCCGGCATCTCCGTCTCTCCTTCCAGCCATGCCGCCAGGCTGTTGTAGGCCAGCTTGGCATGGTTGCGCACAGCTGCCCGGTAGACATCCGAGTCCAGGAGCCTTCCCTCCGGATCAAGGGTCATATCCACCACCACCGCCAGGCGGTCCTGGTTTAAGTTGAGGGAGGTATAGTCCGTGGAGAGCTTGAGGGGGAGCATGGGAAAGATCCGGGCTGCGGTGTAGATGGAGGTGGTGTTGGCCTGAGCGTCCCGGTCGATGGCCGAGTTCTTCTTGACCAGAGAGTCCACATCGGCTATGGCCACCAGAATCCTGGTTTTGCCCTCGGGCAGGGCCTCGGCCACGGTGAGCTGATCCAGGTCCTCCGAGTCGTCGTTGTCGATGGAGGCCCAGAGCATATGCCTCAGATCGCGGGCATTCGCTGCAGAATCAGGTTTTGCCGGGGCCTGGATTTTCTCCAGCTCAGAGATGCATTCCGAAGAGAACTCGGGGCGCAGTCCCCTCTGGAGCATGGCTCTTTTTGCTATATCTTGCAGGATGCTTTTATTCCGGATCTCTGGCTCTCTGGCGGCAGCTTTCATTAGATACTCCTCCCTGGGTTTTAATTTTCCATTCTTTAATTTTCCACTCTATTTAACTATCTTTTCCCCGGCAATATAAAGGCTGATTGACGACAGGTGGATTGAAAAGCCCGCTTCAACTCTCAATCTCATCAAACCTGTATTCCTCCCACCCTCTCTCCCCCAGCAGCACCTCGAACTCGGGTGGGGTGAGGATGGGCACGGCATATTTGGCGGCATCATCCAGGGCCACCCGGGGGCAGGCGGTGGAGACTGCCGCCTGGACTCCCAGATTGAGCAGCCGGTCCGGCTCTATGTTGTCCAGGCAGACCAAGAACATCTCCCGTCCCCTGGCCTCGCCCCTGGCCTTGAGCTGGCGGGCCAGGGCCATTCTGCTCTGGCCAGGCTTCTTGGATACCAGTACGGCAAACCTTTTCGCTTCCGCCGCCCGGCAGATGGCGGCATAACGCCGGCGCAGCATGGGATCGATATCTATCTCCGAGACCTCCCCAGTGAGGGGATCAACGGTCACAACCCTCTTTCCTGTGGCCAGAGCTATGCCCAGGGGATGAAAGCGGCCTGTGCCCAAAAAGAGAAACTCCTCTACATCCAGGGCTCTGACCGAGCTATAGCAGCATCCCAGGACCTGACCGGGACGGCTGATCCTGCCACCGGCCGGACCGACAATCGCCTCTAGCCCCTCTTCCCTGAGAGCCCTCCGGGCCTCTTCCAGCTTATGGGCATGCTGAATGGTGGTGGCAAGGCCCACTCTTTTCTGCCGCAGGGCGGAGACGGCCTTTTTTGCCGCCGAATAGAGATCGCAGTCCATCCTGGCCTCAAGAAATACTGTCTTGCCGTCTCCTTCTCCCAGCTGTGCATGGCCCAGGTGGAGCATCAAGTCAACCTCGCCGGCCAGCCTCAGGTCCAGGTCGCAGGCTCCAAAGCAGGGATCTCCGGATATGATGACCTCCGCACCGGTCAGCTCCTCAATCTGCCTGGCCAGGGCGAAAAGAGAGCGCTTCAGCCCCTCCGGAGCCTGCAGACCCACCCTTCCCGCGCCACTTTTCTGGATCAGATCTACTGCTCTATCCAGGTCCAGGTCGTAGCCGGAAGACCGCTGCAGCGCGTCGGTTATGGAACGGGAGGAAGGTTTTAAGGAGCCTTTGCCGCCCGGACCGGGATAGGAGCTAGAACCAGCGGTCGAGGGTGCTCTGGCCACGCCTGTACGCCTCCTCTATCTTTTTAGCCGTTTTCTCCACCCGCTCTCTATCGAAATCCCTCTCCTCCACCAGAAAAGATATTACCTCCTCCGCGCGGGGCTTTTTCATCTTGATCTCATAATCGTCTGTGACGGGAGGATTGAGGAACAGTTCTCTGATCTCCTCTAAATTGTCGATCTTCTCTTCCCGACCGGCCAGGATAGTCTCCAGATCCCCCTTCTCCCGGATCAGCTTGAGGGCGGTCTTGGGTCCGATCCGCTCCAGGCCAGAGTTGAAGTCTGTACCGCACATGATGCCTATCTCCACCAGCTGCCTCCGGCTGATGCCCAGTCTCTCCAGCTCCTCCTCCAGCCGGATAACCTCCGGCTCCACCTCCACATAGATATTCTTTCGGGGCAGCTTTCTCTTGCCGGTTATAGCCAGGTTTCTCACCACCTGGGGAGCACCAAAGAGGAGGCTGTCGTAGTCCTGGCTGGCAACATGATTTACATCTCCCTTGCGGGCCATATAAGCCGCCTGGGCCTCGCCCTCGGATGGAGCAGAGATCACCGGAAGACCGAGAGAGAGTATCAGCCTCCTTCCGTCCTCCAGGATCTCGGAGTTTATGCGGGAGGCTGCCTGGGCATACTTGAATCCCTCCCTGCCCTCGGCCACTGCCTCCTGCCAGGCGGCCTCAGCCTTTTCCCTGCTCTCCGATCTCTCTGCCAGAGTATCGGCCTTAAAGGAGGGCGGCTCTCCATCGAAGACGAAGGCCAGCTTGACCCCTGCCTCCAGCAGATTGGCGGTCCGGTAGAGCAGGCCGGAGAGATGGGATGTTACCCGGCCCTGGCGGTCCATAAGCGGCGTGCCGTCCTTCTGCCGGATTATGCTCAGGAACTGGTAGAGGGTATTGAAGGCATCAACCGCCACCCATCTTCCCGATAGATCCTTGATCTCGATTCTCCTTCGCTCCAGCAAGTCGCCCAGATCAACTCCCATGATCAAACCTTTGCATCCTTCCCCCTGATAATAATATCTTTAAATACGAGTTTGCAGAAGATATGATCTGGAGCATAGCCTATGATTGAGATCACTGCAGCAGCAGCAAATATGATCAAGCAGGGCCTGGTTGAGGGCAAGGTGGTAAGGATGTTCCTGGCGGCCATTGATAGCAGCGGCGCGAGCTACGGCCTGGGAATAGGAGAGGCAGAAGAAGGGGATAAGGTCTTTGAGAGCCGGGGAGTCAAGGTCCACATGAGCGCCAAGGATGCTGAGCTGCTGGGCGAGACCATAATCGATTATATCGATGATGAGGAGCTGGGAAAGGGTTTCATCATCCGCGGCCCTGAAGATGAGGTAGACGGATGCTCTTCCTGCGCCAATGCGGGAACCTGCGATCATGATCACGATAGCTGTGATCACGATCACGACAGCTGCGGCCATGATCATGGCCACGAAGGATGTGGGTGCGGCCACAGCTAACTCTTTTTAGATAAAATTGATTTAAGTCTTACTTCTCTCGCTCTTGCTTTTGTCAAGACCCTAAGCACTTAGAAAACCTCATGCTTGAATCGGAAATTGCAGTGGCAGGTTTTATATTCTAGTGGTTCTGCTCTCTCTGCCGGGAGTCTGAGAGAGGTGCCTCTACATCCTACCATTGCCAGCTGCTGTATCTGGGGCGCCAATAATGATCGATCTTATAAGC
>CALMJN010000103.1 GCA_937864385.1 uncultured Methanosarcinales archaeon
GAAAGATGGCGTCGAGTCCTCCTCGCTCCTCGGCAACTGCAATGAAAATTTTGCTGGAATAACTGAGCATTCCGAGAGATGAACGCCTCTCCACTGCATCAATTGCTGCTTCCTCCGACTTTCTGTCAGCAACATCAATTATGCCTTCAGAGAGGGATTTGAAAATCCTCTGCAATCAACTTGAAGTGGTCTTCTGAAACACTCTTGAGCTTTGTTGCATTTAGCCATGGACCCGATTTAAACCTTTTCGCCATTTCAGCCCTCATACATTTAATGTTCTCACGGTTATAGATCTCAAGTATATCTAAACCTTCTTGCCCCTCACATCAAGGCCGCATCAAACGTCCTCGCATCCAGCCTGATCCTGTTCTGGCAGTAGCTGCATATCGTCTCCAGCCACCCCGCCCCGGCCAGAGCCTCGTCCACCTCCTCCTGGGGGGTGAGATACTGGGTCATCTCCTCGCCACATTTGGGGCAGACGATCTTCAGCCACTCCAGCCGGGAGAGCTCCCGCAGGGTGCGGATTAATTGCCCCACGGCATCGGTGAATCCCTCTTCCTTGAACATAATCGGATGCAGGTGCTCTATCAGGAAGGGAAGCCTCGCCCCTTCCGCCAGCAGGGGCATGATCAGCATATCCAGCCCCCGCGCCAGGCCGATCTCCTGGCATAGCTCCGGAGACGCCGCCCCCTCCTCAGTCACTAATGCCACCAGGCACTCCGAGCTCCTGATGCCGAAAGAGGCCCTCTCGGCCAGGGATATTGTTGGAGAGAGCTGGTAGAGGGCGGCGCAGCTCTCCAGGCCCACCCGCCAGAGGGCGCGGGAGAGCTGCAGGGCGAGGTCCTCATCCTGGGGGCTGTGGGAGATGTAGACTTTGGAGATCATCAGATCGTAATAGCCCATCCATCTTGAAAAAGCTGATTGTATCCTCCAGGCAAAATGCAGCCAGTAACAATCATAATGGCATAGATTTAAGTGACTTGGGCATTCATATTCCCCCGAAGTCCCATGCCCACTGGTGTTTACGTCTGTCACTGCGGCCTGAACATAGCCGGGGTCCTCAATGTGGAGGATCTGAAGAGCTTTGCGGAGAAGCTTCCCGGCGTAGCCGTGGCCCGCGACCTGCAGTTTTCCTGCTCCGACATCGGCCAGGAGCAGATCCAAAAGGACATAGCCGAGCACAAGCTGGACCGGGTGGTGGTGGCGGCCTGCTCGCCCCGCCTCCATGAGCCCACCTTCCGCCGGGCCATCAGCAAGGCAGGCCTGAATCCCTATATGCTGGAGATGGCCAACATCCGGGAGCAGTGCTCCTGGGTGCACATGGACCAGCCGGCCATGGCCACGGAGAAAGCCAAGGACCTCATCCGCATGGCTGTTGCCAAGGCCGAGCTGCTCCAGCCCCTGGAGCCGGAGAGCATACCGGTGAGCAAAGAGGTGCTGGTCGTTGGGGGAGGAGTGGCCGGCATCGCCGCTGCCCTGGACCTGGCCGATGCGGGGCTGCATGTCTTTCTGGTAGAACGCCGGCCCACCATCGGCGGCTACATGGCTCTGCTGACCGATGTCTTTCCCACCAACGACTGCTCCATATGCGTTCTGGGGCCGAAGATGTCCGAGGTCTATAACCACCCCAATATCACCCTCTACACCTACTCCGAGGTTTTAGGGGTGGAGGGAAGCGTGGGCAACTTCACCGTCTCCGGAGTTCGAAGGGCCCGCTATGTGGACGAGAAGCTGTGCAAGGGCTGCATCAATGAGTGCGCCAGCGCCTGTCCGGTGGAAGTCTCCAGCGAGTACGACTTCGGCATAGGCAAGAGAAAGGCCATCTATGTCCCCTATCCCCAGGCCGTGCCCCTGGCCGCCTGCATCGATCCCAAGGCCTGCATCGGCTGCTCCCGCTGCGCCGAGGCCTGCCCCGCTGATGCGGTCAGGCTGGAGCAGGAGGCCCAGGACTTCAAGATCAACGTGGGGGCTATTATAGTGGCCACCGGCTGGCAGCCCTTCGATGCCGCCAGAAAAGAGGAGTACGGCTTCGGAAGGTACAGAGATGTGATCACCACTTTGCAGATGGAGAGGATGCTCAATGCCTCCGGCCCCACCAAGGGAGAGGTGGTCCGGCCCAGCACGGGAGAGATCGCCGGATCCATAGCCTTTCTGCAGTGCGTGGGATCGAGAGATGCCACGGTCGGCAATTGTTACTGCTCAAGGATCTGCTGCATGGCCTCCCTCAAAAACGCCCAGCTGGTCAAGGAGAAGTATCCAGATACGGATATCACCATCTACTACATGGACATCAGGGCCTGCGGAGAGGGCTACGAGGAATTCTATATCCGGGCTCAGAAGCTGGGCATCAACTTCGTGCGCTCCCGGGTCTCCTCCATCCAGGAGGAAGAGGGCCGAATCAGCCTGATCTACGAGGACACCCAGAACGGAGAGATCAGGCGGGCAAAACACGACCTGGCTGTGCTCTCGGTGGGCCTCGAGCCCGATAGCAATGCCGAGGTCCTGGGCAACCTTTTGGGCCTATCCCGCCGGCCGGACAGGTTCTTTGAGATCGCCCATCCCAAGATGAGGCCGGTGGAAGCCCATATCGATGGGGTCTTCATCGCCGGCTGCGCCTCCGGGCCTAAAGAGATCCCCATCTCCATCGCCCAGGGCAGCGCCGCTGCGGCCAAGGCGCTCAAGCTGCTACACCGGGGCTTCCTGGAGCTGGAGCCGACCTCGGCCTATGTCGATCCGGACAAGTGCATCCAGTGCAAGCTCTGCGTGGATATCTGCCCCAAGAAGGCCATATCGGTCAAGAGCCCGGCTTATGTGGATGAGGCGGCCTGCAAGGGCTGCGGCTCCTGTGCCGCCGCCTGCCCAGTGGACGCCATAGATATGAGATTCTTCTCCGACCAGCAGATTCTGGCCCAGGTGAAGGCGGCCACAGAGGTCAAGAGGGAGTTTCCGCTAATAGTCGCCTTCCTCTGCAACTGGTGCAGCTATGGTGCAGCCGACCTGGCCGGCACCTCTCGCATCCAGTATCCCACCAATGCCAGGAACATCAGGGTGATGTGCTCGGCCCGGGTGGACCCCAGCTTCGTACTGGAAGCACTGCGGCAGGGTGCGGATGGGGTTCTCATCGCCGGCTGCCGCATAGGTGAGTGTCATTACAAGGACGGCAACTACCAGGCCCTGCAGAGGGTCAATGTGCTCAAGGGAGTACTGGAGAAGGTGGGGCTTGATCCGGGCCGGGTCAAAATAGTCTGGTGCGCCGCCAGCGAGGGAGAGATCTATGCCCAGGATCTGCGGGAGTTCATAGCCGAGCTAAAGGCCATGGGGCCCATAGGAACGGAACTGAAAAGGCGCGATGGTGGACAGCAACCGGATCTGGCCCAGCCTGGGAATGGACCCGAGGAGGGCGAAAAGCCATGATGGAGATCGAGAAGGATATGGATGTAGAGGACTCGCATATCCTGGCCAGGCAGAAGAGCAAGCAGAGGGAGATCCTCCTGGACTATGATTATAAGAAATGCGCCGGATGCTCCATTTGTGTCGCCCTCTGCCCCAAGAACGCCCTGCAGGAGGGTCCGCTCCAGGAGATTGCCAAGGGGCTGGATGCGCCTCCCATTCTCATCGATCTGGATGCCTGTGCCTTTTGCGGCATGTGCGTCAACTTCTGCCCCACCAAGGCCTTCAAGATGACCGTGCTGGAGTTGCCGGAAGATGAGATCTCACAGGAGGCGGCGGAGTCTGCCGGAGCAGAAGCATGACCGATGCAGCGTTAGTGAAAGAGATGAAAGAACAGGCAGAAGAGATGGCAAAGCCTGTGGACTTCAGCCGGCTGCCGGAGTATCCCCGCCTTCTCTGTGAGGCCGTGCCCAATGAGAAGTGCCTGCCCTGTCTTCTCTGCGAGCCGGTCTGTCCCACCAAGGCCATTCATGTCACCTTTAACCGCACCCGGGAGGACTTCGGGCCATTGCGCCAGGGGATAGAGGGTAAGATCTCCGTCGATCAGGACAAGTGCAATCTCTGCGGCAGATGCGCAAAATTCTGCAAGGCCTTTCTCCTCCTGGACAGGACGGATAGGGATAAAGAGCCGCAAAAGCTGGCGCCCTACGAGCAGCTTCTGGTGGACGAGGAGCTGTGCGACTACTGCGGCCTGTGCGCCTCCATCTGTCCGGAGGAGGCCATATCTGTAGAGGGCGAGCCCCTGAAGGCCGATCCTCCTCTGGACTTCGTTGGAAAGATTGAGGTAGATCAGGATCTATGCATCGGCTGCGGGAGATGCGCTCTGGTCTGTCCCTATGAGGCAATGGATATCAAGAAGCCCTTCCAGGGCGAGATCAGGATGGTAGAGAAGAACCTGGATCGCTGCGACCCCCAGGGCTGCCAGGCCTGCTTCAACGTCTGCCCCGCCAAGTGCTGGTATGTGGACGAGCGGGGCAAGGCCGCTCCGGTCAAGGATCAGTGCATCTTCTGCGGAGCCTGCCAGAAGGCCTGTCCAGTCTCAGCCATCGAGGTAGAGAGATCCGATGTCAGCCACACTCAGGTCATGGAGACCCCCTGGGCCGAGGAGTGGAAGCAGGCCATCGCCGCCATAAAGACCGGCAGCAGGGAGAGGCCGGATGTGAGCGGCGCTCTCACTCCCCCGGATATAGAGAGGCAGCCCATGCCCCCTCCGGAGAAGCCGGAAGTTGATCCGGAGCTGTTGAGGCTGGTGGATGAGGCGGTCGGGCCCCTGGAAGAGCTGCTCAAAAAGCCCAAGGTCCGCCAGATTCTGGAGAAGGAGCCGGCGGAGCTGGCTAGCCGCAAGATATCGGAGCGGCTGGACAAGATCAAAGCCGGGGAGGCGAAGTGATGTCGGCAGTAACTGCGGCGAAAGATATGGAATTCAAGTCGGAGGTCCTGCGCCTGGCCGGGCCGGAGATGCAGACCTGCATTCAGTGCGGCACCTGCTCCGCCAGCTGCCCCACGGCGCATCTCATGAACCCCAGCATCAGAAAGCTGGTCAAGCTCTGCCTGGAGGGCAGAAAGAAGGAGGCTCTGCACAATGAGACGCTGTGGCTGTGCACCTCCTGCCTGCTCTGCACCGTGCGCTGTCCGCGGGGCATCCGGCCCAAGGCAGTAGTCTCCGCCCTCAAGGACATCGCTGAAAGGGAGGGAGTCCGTGGCAGGGATGCCTCTTATGAGGAGTTCTTCTTAAAGCAGATCAAAAGCAACGGCCGCATCGCCGAGCTGCCGCTGACAGCCGAGTTCCTGCTGGTCTATCCCCAGGCCGCCGTCCAGTCCATGCAGATGGGCCTGGAGCTGATCTCCAAAGGCAAGATCGCTGCCAAGTTGGAAAGGATCGAGGGCCGGGATGAGGTCAAGAGGATTGTGGAGGAGCTGAGAGAATGAAGCTGGCTTACTATCCCGGCTGCGTGTCCCTGTCCACGGGAAAGGAGATGGACATCTCCACCCGGGCCGTCTGCGCCGCTCTGGAGATTGAGCTCGAGGAGCTCTCCGACTGGAACTGCTGCGGCGCGACCCATGTCTCAAATGAGCAGGTGGCGACGGGCCTGGCTGCCAGAAACATGGCCCAGACCGAGCTGCCCATAATGACCCCCTGCTCCATCTGCTACAGCAACCTGCGCTCTGCCGTCCGGCGGCTGGAGGATTTAGAGGTCAGGGAGAGGGTTAATGCTGTGCTGGAGAAGAAGTATAGCGGAGCCGCTGTTCGGCATGCCCTGGATGTGATTTTAGAGAGCCTGGAGAAGAAGGATGAGAGGATTGTCCTGCCCCTCAGGGAAATGAAGGTCGCTGCCTACTACGGCTGCCTGCTCACCCGCCCGGCGGGGCAGTACAGCCCCCAGTTTCCCACCATCCTGGAGGAGCTGACCCGCAGGCTGGAGGCGGAGCCGGTAGAGCTGCGGCACAAGACAGCATGCTGCGGAGGGCCCATATTCATGCCCCGGGAGGATGCGGCGGATGACATCGCCTTTGCCATCCTGGCCGAGGCCAAGGAAGCCGGGGCGGAGGTTATCGTCACCGTCTGCCCGCTTTGCCATCTGATGCTCGATGCCAAGCAGAGGGCTCTGGAGCAGAAGAAGGGGCAGAAGATAGGAATTCCGGTGCTCTATGTGACCCAGCTGGTGGGGATCGCCCTGGGCCTGGGGCCGGAGGAGCTGGGGCTGGAGATGAACTCCGTATCGCCGATGGCTGTGGTGGAGAGGGCTTATGAGAAGATGGCAAAGGAATGACAGGTATCAAAGATCCATGCATCATCAGCGAGCCGCGGGGGATATCAGGCAGGGGAGGCAGTGGCTCGTAGCCCGGCGAGGAGACGGCGATGGAGTTGATGACAAAGACGCCGGTCATATCTCAAAGATCCGCTTCAGCTTATCATTGACTTCACATCTTAAATCGCCATCGATCTCTCCCAGTTCGCCCTCGGCAAGATCTTTGCGAACTGTTGAGATCTTGGTCAGCTTGAGGACGGATGCAGCCTTCAAGCCTGTTTTATAGAACTCTGGATATTCTGCGCTGATATAGACATCCCATTCGGGAAAAACATTCACCATTGTTGTGGTTATGGCAGCCACAATCAAATCCCGTCTTCCTTCGAAGACGACCAGCGCGGGCCTCAGCTTGGCAGCAGTCAGATCTGTGTATGGCACCGGTATCAGGATGATCTTTCCCTTCATTTGTACCTTACCTTAAGATCTGCAATGCTGTAGAGGTCCGGCTCGTCCGTATATAGCTCCTGAATCGACTCCTCGGACATTTTCATGAGTGCCATAGTCATGCTCTCATCGAGCACATCATCAATCTTTCTGGAGATGTCGATGAGCATCTGTTTCATCTCCACGACCTCAGCCTCAATATCCATGACATCAATATTGGCGATGAATGATAAATATCTTTTTGCCCTGAATCACAGCTAGCGCAGCAAGAATTCAATGGTGAGTGATGATGCAGTGAGGATCGGCGGGGCTCGCTCGCCGGAGGTTATAAGTTCTTCGATATTCCCCGGTCGGGTCCTTCCGGCCTTGTCCCGGCCAAGAATCCCGCTGACTGCACCGTTCTCCTATCGCTCGGCCAGGCAGCGTCACATCCAACACCTGGCCCACCTGCCACTCCCGGCGGTGCGTTGCCACCACCACTGATCCCAGGCGTGGATCGTAGAAGGCAACTGCCGCGGCGGGCGAGCCGTGCTAGCAGGGTGCAGGGCCATGCCCGACCACCGGAGCCCTTCCCTCGACGATCACCAGCAAGCCGCGGGGGATGGCGGGGAGCTGGGACAGGGGCTCGGTGGGGTGATGGTGGAGAGGGCGGCGATGGAGTAGACGACATGATTGGCTGTCACGACTCATCTCCTAATCAATGCTCCAGAATTATCTGATCCAGCCTGTCGACGAGGTCAGGCAGGCTGACGGTGAGAACCTCCCAAACAAGATCCTGTTTTATTGCTCCATAATTATGAGCCAGAACATTTCTCTGGCCTATAATGCCTTTCCATGGTATTTCTGGGTGCTTCAATTGAAAATCAGGAGAGACGTTGCGTGCCGCCTCGCCCATTATCTCCAATGCACGTTCGACCGCCAGCTGAAGCTTTCTATCTGCAAGGTAGGCATCAAAGTCCATCCCCTCAATGAAATCGAGGATAGCTGTTGCTGCATCCAGCATATCCCATAGGTAAGCGGAATCTCGATCTTCAGGCTCCATAGATTACCTCCATGCTTGCCAGAACAGAGCGCCGCCTAAATGGATTGCGAATCGACTCCTTTTCTACCAGGTCAATCTCCCGACCGGTTAATTTTTTCAATTCATCGATCATCTCCACCCAGTCGAAGAGAGTCCATCGGGCTTGTTCGAGGAAGGTGACCAGAAAATCTACATCGCTCTCCGGTCCAAAATCCTCCCGAAGAGCTGACCCGAAAATTGACATCTCCTTTATCTTCCAGCGACGACAGAAGTCTTCGATCTTTTCCTTGGGGATGATGATTCTGGACGGCATAATGGAGATCTCCTCTTGGACCAGAAGGCTACTCTGCTCAAGGCGATAAGGATGTACCCTGAGATTAAGATTTCCCATTGAGAATGTCGAAATTGGATCCGATATGCTCTAGCTCGTTGCCGGGAGAGACGATCAACCTCTTTGGTCTTTTGATGAACCTTTCATTTCAGGTTGCTCCAACGTCACATCCAGCACCTGGCCCACGGCCCACACCTTGCTATGCGTTGCCACCAACGCCCCCAGGCGCGGGTCGTGTTTTTTCGATTCTCTTTAAATTTGACCGCCATTCCTGGAGTGAATCTACGCTTATAGTAGAGCCTAGAGCCATGCCTCCCGATCCTCCTCCCACAGCCCGAAAATATTGCCCTCAGTATCCATGCATAAGGCATAGTATCCTGCCTTGGCCACCGCCATCCTGGGCACCAGGACCCTGCCGCCCAGCCCCTCCACCCTGAGGCAGGCCTGCTGAACAGAAAGGACGCCGAAGTAGTTGATGATCCTCTGGAGGGGATTGAAGCGATGGGTCAGGCCACCCGCTGCCCCCTCCTGGGTGGTGATATTCCAGTATTTGGTGCCCGGAATCCTCTCCAATTTCCAGCCGAAGAGCTCGGCGTAGAATTTGCTGGCCCTCTCCTCCTCATCGCAGAAGATCTCGAAGTGGACTATGGCAGACATTAAAGCAGTTTTATTCGCTCTTCTTATTCAAGCCTCTCGATGAAAAAAATGCCGTCATTTTCAACTATCGCCGCCACCGCCGGATGAACTGAATTACTCTTTCCCAAGAAAGGCCTCTAGACTCGCGTTTCTCTTTTTATTCACCAGTCTCAGCCCTGCCGCCTCCTGGTCCCTTCTGGGCATGTGCCTGTGAAATGCAGTCAGGTTCTCTCTCTCCGGGCAGTACTGGCTGTCATAAAAAATCTGCCAGAGGCGATCCACATCCAAATCATCCCGGATAGTCTCATTCTGCGGGCCATTATCTCTCTGCAGAGCGGATTTGAGCCCCTCCAGGCACTCCGCCAGACCATTGCCCCGCTCCCGCCAGATCCGGCCGTCCCGACACAGGCAAATCCAGCTCTCCCTGCCGTTTCCCAGGACCACAATGATTCCGGCATTCCGGCGGGCGAAATGCTCGCAGATGTGCTCCCCGATCCTGTGCCGGGGCTTGAGAAAGCCGTAGAAAACAAAAGGGCCCAGAGGGGTGAGCCTGACAAAGGCCTTCATCCTGTGCACCTCTCCCGCCACCTCATCCGCCATCTTTCTCATTCGGACATGTTCCCGCTCCACGGAGGTCTCCAGATCCGCAGGTTCCACCTGCCCGGTTCGGGCCAGCAGCCTCTCGCTGCAATTCCTGTGAAAGTGGAGATAAAACAGGAAATTACGGCCTGCCCTCAAGCCTGCCACCTCTCCAGAGTGGCTTCCGTCCAGCCGTTGATCTTTAGAAAGGGGGAGGCCTTCCTGATCCGAACCCCCAATATAGCCAGCTCTCTCCGGGA
>CALMJN010000104.1 GCA_937864385.1 uncultured Methanosarcinales archaeon
TTCTTATTCTTTGACATCATTTATGAAACTCAGGGAAAATGGAATCAGAGGCTCACTTATGAATATAATCGATATCCTCAGAAGAAGAGATCGAGAAATCAAAGAGCGATTCCACGTCAAGAGAATAGGCCTGTTCGGCTCTTTTGCCCGCGGAGAAGAGACGGAGACCAGCGATGCAGATATAATGGTGGAGTTCGAGCAGCCGACATTCGACAACTTCATGAAATTGGCCTTCTTCCTGGAAGATCTCCTTGGCAGAAAGGTGGAGCTGGTCACGCCTGATTCTTTGAGCCCTTACATTGCACCATATGTAAAGGATGAGGTGGTTTGGGCTGATCAAGGATGACTCCGTTTATCTAAGGCATATTCTCGACGAAATTGATTTCCTCGAAGAGAGCAGCGATGGAATAAGTTTTCAAGATCTGCTGGAGAATGCGGAAAAGCAAAGGGCCTGGCTGAGAAGTCTGGAAGTCATAGGTGAGGCGACAAAGAATCTCTCCTCTGAGTTTCGTCTAAAGCACAATGAGATCGAATGGCAAAAGGTGGCGGGGCTCAGAGACAAGCTGATCCATCATTATTTCGGAGTGAAGTGGGAGATCGTTTGGGATGTTGTCGCCAACGAGCTTCCGGTCATGAGGCATAAGATAGAAGAAATGCTCCGAGACTTGGACTCAATGAATTAGACCAAGCCGATGCTGGGGAAGCACTCGATCAGGTTATTCTAATACCTCTTGTCCCCTTCCACTAGCCGCCCTATCCCCTCTTTAAGGGAGATCCTGCCCTCGAATCCCAATATCTCCCGACATTTCCCCGTGTCAGCCAGGGTATCCCGCACGTAATTCTTTATTGGATTCTCCACATATTTTTGTTTTATATCCGTCCCCAACCGGGCATTGATCATCCCGATCAGCTCATTGAAGCTATGCGCCCTTCCCGTCCCCACATTGAGTATGCCCTGGTATTCGGAGGCCATGGCCAGGCGAAGGGCCCGGACCACATCATGGACATGGGTGAAGTCACGTGTCTGGCTTCCGTCGCCGTAGATCACCGGCACCTCTCCCCGGCGCATCTGCCAGAGGAACTGGCTGACCATATTGGCGTACTGCTTCTTGGACTCCTCCCGGGGGCCGTAGACGGAGAAGAACCTCATGCCCGCTGAAGGGACGCCGTAGAGCCGGTGGTACAGCTCGGCCAGCCTCTCCATGGCCAGGCGGGCCTCTGTGTAGTAATCGGTGACGGCAATGGTCATGTCCTCCCGGTGGGGGGGCAGGAGGCCGCTGTAAAGCGAGGAGGAGGAGGCATATACCAGCCGGGCCCCGGAGCGGCGGGCGGTCTCCAGGACGGAGATGAAGCCATTGATGGCCTCGCCCACCAGGAAGGGATTGGCCTTGTACATGGGGGAGGAGGAGGGTATGCCCAGGTGGTAGATTTGCTCCGGCTGCAGTTCCAGGCCGGGAAGGTCATTGCAGCTTGCCCTGATCAGATTGAGGCTCCCCTCTAAGCCCTCCAGGTTGGCCGGGCTTCCCGTGTGCATGTTGTCCACAACCACGACCTCTTCTCCATCCCTCAGGAGGGCCTCCACCAGATTGGAGCCGATGAATCCCGCGCCGCCGGTAACCAGTATGCTCATGATTTAATCGGAGCAGAAAAGCTGCAAGCCTGTATAATTATTTTGCCTCTTTTGCCCATCGCATAGAATTCCGGCCAGCTACCTTTTTACCCTCGCCCGTCCATCCCTGCCCCGGCGCAATGATGATCTGGCCTGTCTGACTGGATGATGAGGATATTGAGTTCTGAGCGCCCTAAAGATCCCGGCCGGGAATGAGGTCGCACCCCGTGCAGCGATAGCATCCGGTCAAGGCCGCCGCCCCATCCAGGCCGTTCTTTTCCAGCGCCTCCTTGAGATATCGAGCCAGATCCAGCAGCCTCTCCTTTGAGGGCCGCTTCATCACCGCCCCTCCCGCCCGCAGGGGGTGAGGATATACTGCCCGCAGGACGGGAATGACCCCCTTCTCCGTGAGATCATCAATGGTGCGGCGCAGAGCCTCATCCGACTCGCCCAGGCCTACGATGATATTGGAAAAGACATGATTCTTGCCGAAGACATCCACCGCCTCCACCAGGGCATCCATGATCGCCTCATAGGACATGCCGGGGCAGACCTGCCGGAATAGATCTTTGTCGCCGCACTCCAGATTGTACTTGACCTCCGCCGCCCCCGCCTCCCGGAGCAGCCTGTTCACTCCCGGATAGGGGCAGATGGAGACGCCTATAGGGACGCCCAAGCGGCCCAGCTCCCGGACCATAGCCGCCACCTTCTCCCCTTCATGCTCCGGCGATCTCTCCACCCCGCTGGTGAGCGAGATTGCCTGCATATCCCCCGTCTCTGCTGCCTGCTCTACCATCCATAAGACCGTCTCCTGAGACTTGATCCCCCCCTTCAGCCGGGGCACGGCGCAGAACTTGCAGTCGTAGATGCACCTCTCCGAGATCGTGAGGTAGGCCTGACCGGGGCAGTGCAAAAGCGGCTGCACCAGCCGGCCGCGGGCCAGCTCCCGGCCATCCTGGACTATGGCCGCACCATCGGGGCGGCTCTCCAGGCGCAGTGGCGAGTCCTCTGTCACCGATAGCCGCACCAGATGCGGCCCGGACTGAAAGAAGATGGACTGGCCGCCTGCGCCGGGGCCCGCGGTGGAGACCCGCTCTCCGGGATGCGGCCCCTCCAGCCTCACCGTTCCCACAGCGATGAGCCTGGCCTTGCTCTCAAGATCCATGCCCGGTGCCTTGGCCCTCTTTCCATAAATCCATGATCCTTGCGGGAAAAAAATGGGGCCGCAGGGAGTGGCTCAGGAAACCGTCACTGCATTGCTCTGGGCCATAAGGTTTCTGTTGATGTCATCCTCGAACAGCCGGAAGTCGTATGTCCCCGGCTCAGCCGGAGCCGTCCAGACCATGCTGCCGCAGCTTCGCCCACCCGTCGGCCTCTTTCCCAGGTCGAACTTGTCCGGCCTGGTTATGCCGTACATGCCTATGACACTGCTCCCCGAGGGGGAGGCTCCCCAGAAGGTGACTGTGACCTGCCCTCCCGGCGAAACCTGGGCCGGCTCGGCCGTGACCTTCTTGCCAAGGTTCTCCTTGACCGTCACCCTGCCGCTCTCCGCCTGAGCCGCTCCGCCTTTTTCCCCATGGAGCCGGAAGACGTAGCTTCCCGGGTCCAGAGCGGAGATCTCCACCCTTCCCTTATCCCTGCCGCCCAGACTCTGGCGGGAGATCAGGCTGCCTGAATCGGAGTACATGCCAATCCAGTCCTCCTCCCCGCCGCTTGCCCCGGAATAGTCCACTATGATCTTCTCGCAGGTGAAAACAGTCTCCGGCCCGGCTTTTATCGCCGGCAAGCTCACATTGAAGGGCAGGGCGAGAAGGATGGTTTTGTTATCATCCTTCATCAGCAGACGGTAGGTGCCCTCCCTCTCGGGAGCGGCAATCTGCAGGTCCCCGGAGAGGTTCTGGCTCAGAGGATAATCCTCAGCCACCGCCTGGCCTGCTCCATCAGCCAGGCCCAGCCACGCCTCCTGGCCGGAGGGGAGGGTGTAATTCAGATCCATCCTGGCCCGGGGAAGATAGCTCTTGGCTGAGAGCAGCATGGCCGCTCCGCTTTTGCCCTCAATCCGGCCCGGCACGACGGCAGGCGACTCCTGAGGATAGCGGTATACGCTGGGCCCGCCCGGTATGGCCAGC
>CALMJN010000105.1 GCA_937864385.1 uncultured Methanosarcinales archaeon
AGGATAGGCACGTGCTGTAGCGCATGGGGGCTTTGGGGATGCAGTCCTGGCAGTCTCAGGCAGATAGATCCACCCGCAATCTATATTTCATAATCTACAATCAATATATGCTATGCGGACTTTTAGCTATAGAATCACCCTTAGAAAAGAGCCTGAAGGTGGCTACACCGTGATGGTCCCAGCACTTCCTGGATGCATCACCTATGGGAAAACTGTGGAAGAGGCCATAGAGATGTCCAAAGATGCAATATCAGGCTATGTAGAGAGCCTAATTGAGGATGGCGTGCCCGTCCCGGTAGAAGACAATCTCATCGAGTGCAGAGTTACTGTGGAAGCACATGCCTAAGCTTCCAGTTCTCTCTCCTCAAAAAGTAATAGCTATTCTGGAAAAGAGAGGCTTCATATTGAAGAAAGTCACAGGTAGCCATTACATTTTTGCGCATGCTGAAACAAAGAGACGGGTTACAGTCCCTTTTCACAGCAGCCGAGAGATTGCAAGAGGAACCCTTATGCAGATTTTAATAGAGGCTGGAATCAGCAGAGAAGAGCTTCAAGAGCTTCTTTAGCTAATCCGAATTTGTCGGCATTTATGTGCATCCTATCACCTAGGCTCTCTCTCAACCGAGTGCAAAAGCATTAGTATTTTGCAGCCCTATTATTTCCCATGCCCGAGGTTGTGCAGATAGCTGAAGAAAAAAGGGTTGGTGAACAACCATCGGAAGCATCGCCTCCATCCGCTCTGCCCCGCACCACCTGGTCCGGCAGCCTTCGAATCGGCCTGGTGAACATTCCGGTCAAAGCCCTATCCCTGATCCGGGACAGGCGCATCAGCTTTCGCATGCTGCACAAGAGCTGCAAGACCCCAATCTCCTTCAAGCGCATCTGCCAGGAGGGAGAGGAGGTCTCAATGGCAGACATAGTCTACGGCTATCCTCTGGATAAAAGCAAATATGTACTCCTGGAGAAAAAGGAGATCGACTCCGCCCGGCCCGACTCCAAGAACACCATCCTCCTGGACCGGTTCGTGAACTTCTTTGAGATCGATCCTCACTACTTCGATACCACCTACCTCCTCCTCCCGGACCGCTCCGAGGAGGCTTATTCCCTGATGCAGGCGGTCATGGAGAAGACAGGCAAGGCGGGCCTGGGCAAGATCACCTTCCGCTCCAAAGAGAGGCTGGTCCTGGTGCATTACTACAGGGGGGCGATAGTGGCCACCACTCTGCGCTATGATGGCGAGATCATGGACCCCCAAATCTTTCCCGCCCTGCAGGATCTTGCTCCGCCGGGAGAAAAAGAGCTGGCTCTCGCAGCCCAGATCATAGAAAGCCTGAGCGGAGAGCTGGACCTGACCGGATACAAAGATCAGTATCGGGAGAAGATCGAGGCCCTGGTCAAATCCAAGATGGAAGGGACGGTTATCATTCCGGAAAAGAGGAGGGCGAGGCCAGCTGCCAAGAGCCTGATGGAGGCCCTGCGCCAGACGGCAGAGTCGCTGAAATAAATGAGCCTCAATCCCCTCTCTCCCCCAAAGCCCATGCTCGCCGTATCCGGCCAGCCCTTCGACTCCCCTGACTGGATATTCGAGCCCAAGATCGATGGGACACGCTCTATAGCTCTGGTCTCCTCCGGGAAAGTGCGCCTTTTCAACCGCAGGGGCTTTGAAATCACCTATCGCTATCCTGAGCTGGAGAAAGCCCTGGCCAGTAGCTGCTGTAGCTGCATTCTGGACGGTGAGATCGCCGTCTTTGCCGACGGCAAGCCCAACTTTCATTCCCTGGCCCAGAGAGACCACCAGATGGAAAAGATGCGCATAGACTACCTCTCCCAGGCTCTTCCCGCCAGCTATGTGGTCTTTGACATACTCTATGCTGGGGGCAAAAGCATTCTGGACCTGGTCCTGCGCGAGAGAAATCAGATCCTCCAGCAGGAGCTCCAGGAGAGTGACAATGTGAGCATAATCGACTCTTTTTCCGCCAGAGGAAAGGACTACTTCTCCGCCGCTTTGAAGATGGGAATTGAGGGAGTGATGGCCAAAAGGCTGGCTTCCACATACCAGCCGGGCAAGAGAAGCCAGGACTGGATCAAGATCAAGAAGAGCCTCAAGCTGGACCTGGTGGTGGGCGGCTACATCCCCGGAAAGGGGGAACGGTCTTTCTATTTCGGCGGCCTGCTTTTAGGGGCCTATGAACGGGGACTGCTTTATTACGTCGGACGGGTTGGCTCGGGATTCACTGAGGCTGAGCTGGCAGAGATCACCGGTTCCCTGGTCCAGAGGGACAGCCCCGCATTTGCCAACGCCCCAGCCATCCCCGAGGTGAGATGGACCGAGCCCCTGATGGTGGTGCAGGTCAGCGCCCTGGAGGTGACAGAGGACGGCCACCTTCGCGCTCCTGTCTTCTTGCGCCGGCGGGAGGACAAGGAGCCGGAGGAGTGCGAGCTAAGCCAGCTCGGCTAATTGATCTCAATACAAGAAGTGATGGCTGGCTTAAGTCCTCGCTATCATATTTCTTCTGTCTCTGCAACTCTCTTCTTTTCTAAGCCATCACCTGCTCCTTTAAGATATAGCGGATGAGATCCTCGGAGAGCTTGGTCTCCCTCTGCAGCTTCTTTACCGTATCTTCGATGCTGTTTCCATCTGCCATGAGGCTGTTTATCCTGCCCACAACCTTCTCCCCTATGGCATAATACTCATCTATGTCTTTCCGGTGGCCCCAGACATCTCCCTTCAGGAGCTCTACCCCCTGGATCTCCAGGAACTGTTGGGCGGCCTTGGACATGGTCTCATGGTAAGACGGCGGAATCTGCACCGCTCGCAGACGGGGACAGGACTGAACCAGGTTCATCACATCCATATTAGAGGCCCGGAAGGCCAGATGAACCAGTTGCTCATTCCTGTTCAGGTCTGTGATCTCCTTTTTAGAACTAACTACCCTCAGCTTCATAGGCTAAACAATGCTCTTAAAATATTTATAGATAATGGTAATCATAGTAATCCTTAATTAGATATACTGAGATCGGTAACTCAATTGCGGAATATTTGCGAATAGGTGATATCAGCGAGAGATATCTCCGGAGTTATGGTAGGGAGTTGAATATGTTTATTCCATACTCTGATATTTATATTTGAAATGCCGGACCAAAATGCGGGAACCATTAAAAAGAGTTCTCAGAGGCATTGTCGCCTCAGTCCCTCAGTCCAATCCTTTTTCGCTGCGAAAGTCCCGTACAGCAGAGGCACAGTTCTCCAGAAGCCTCGCTGCCAGATTTTGGCTCGGCCAGGAGCCCAGGCCGCAGTCGGGGCCGGTAGCCCTCAGCCTCTCCCCAAATCGGTCATAGGCCTTCTCCAGCCTCTTTTTCATAACCGCGGGCGACTCCATCTCCATTATCTCCCGCTCCAGTCTGGGCATATCCTGCCAGAGATTGACCCCTAGCTTCTCATTGAGCCGGGCGGACATGGACAGGATATCAGTTCGGGCGATCCCCGCCCGGATAAAGCTGTCCGTCTCTTCCAGCATCTTTTTGTCTATCAGCCCCAGGTAGTCGGGATGAGAGGCGGACTCGATTCCCACTATGCTAATGCCCGAGACCCGGGCGCATATCTCCGCATAGAGCGGCGAGTGCAGATGAACCTCGCAGTCCATGCCCCGGCAGGGCCGGCTGGCTATCTCCAGAGCCTCTATGATCTCGTCCTCAGAGAAGACTATATTGGAGTTCATCCCCAGGCTGGGCTCGTCTA
>CALMJN010000106.1 GCA_937864385.1 uncultured Methanosarcinales archaeon
AACCAGACCGGAATCAACCAGACCGGAATCAACCAGACCGGAATCAACCAGACCGGAATCAACCAGACCGGAATCAACCAGACCGGAATCAACCAGACCGGAATCAATCAGACCGGAATCAATCAGACCGGAATCAATCAGACCGGAATCAATCAGACCGGAATCAACCAGACTGACATCAACCAGACTGACATCAACCAGACCGAAATCAATCAGACTACCGACAATAATACCACTTCAATTGAGCAAGAGTGGTTTGAAGCGGTGCCAGTAGCCGAGACGCCTCAAAACATAACCGATCAAGAGACAATACCTATCTGGCCCGCTTATAAAAATCCATTCAAACCCGGAAGCGATCTCTCCAAATTTGGAAAGCAGCAAATAAGAAATTACCAATGATACTAAACATATTCCAGAGGATATTGATGGATAACTTTGCCGGGGCAAATAGGTGGAGGAAGAGTGGGTATCATCTGAGCTCAGCCATACCTCTCAAGATCTGAAACTTAAACCGACAGCTTTTTTGCCCTGCCTTTCCATCAGAAATGATGAGGAATAATCATGGCTGATGATGACCAGGCTGTATTAGAGCATTATGTACCTTTCTGCCCCAAATGCGGCAATGAATGCGAGCAAAAGGAACTGCGCAGGGCTCTCGATGCGGATAACTGGAAGAAGATCGTGATAGAGACCATCTTCTACTGCAAGAGATGCGACAACTACTGGAGCGACGGCCTGGTGGAGAAGGGATACAAATAATAAATGATCTATCTCTGCTACAGCGATAAATTCCAGGCCTACAACTTTGGCCCTGAGCATCCCTTCAATCCCATTCGACTTGCTCTGGCCTACAAGCTCATGGAGGAGCAGGGCTCATTGGACGACCTGGTCTGCCGCATAGAGCCGGTGTCAGCAGAGGAGGAAGACCTTCAGCGGGTGCACGATGTAGGATACATCGCCTCGGTCCGGGCGGAAGAGCCCGATCTGGCCTTCGGCCTGGGCAGCGATGATACGCCGGTCTTCCCCGGAATTTACGAGGCATCGCGTCTTTTGGCCGGGGGGAGCATGGAATGCGCCCGGCGAATCTGCCAGGAGGACGGCATGGCCTTCAACCTCGGCGGAGGATTGCATCATGCCATGCCCAGCCAAGCATCCGGATTTTGCGTCTTCGATGATCCCGCCCTGGCCATATCCGTGCTCAAGGATCGCTTTGAGCGGATACTATATGTGGACATTGACGCCCACCACGGCGACGGCGTGCAGCAGATATTTTATGAGGACCCGGATGTGCTAACCGTCTCTTTGCATGAGTCCGGGCTCTACCTATTCCCCGGAACCGGCTTCGTGGATGAGATTGGATCGGGGCCGGGCCTGGGCCACAGCATCAATGTGCCCATGCCCATGTACGCCGGAGATTTAGAGTACCGGCGGGCCTTCCAGGAGATCGTTCCCCCCCTCTTCGAGTGGTTCCAGCCCCAGGCGGTGGTGGCCCAGCTGGGGGTGGACACCCATTACTCCGATCCTCTGACCACATTGAACCTGACATTAAACGGCTATACTTACCTGGTGCAGAGCATCATCGACCTGGCAAAAAAGCATGCAGACGGCAGGCTCCTGGCACTGGGGGGAGGAGGATACAATCTGGAGGTCGTTCCTGTAGCCTGGGCCAGCGTCTTGCATCTGATGAGAGGAGAGGGCATGCCGGAGTATTTGTCGCCATATTGGGTCGAGTTTTTCATGAACCTGGTGGGACGGGAGCCTCTATCTCCACCGGATATAGAGATCAATGTGGGGGAGCAGACCCGGATCAGAATCACAGCCGAGCTGGAGAGGACGCTGCAAGCCCTCAAGGAAAAGGTGAATGGCATCTATAAGGTATTTTAGTGCTTTATTCGACCATTATGTTAATACATCTTGATCTTAAAGCGACATCCGACATATGACATTCGAAATTCTCTTTATAATTTTGCTGATAATGGCAAATGGCATATTCGCCCTCTCCGAGATCGCCGTGGTCTCCTCTCGCCGCAGCAGGTTGCAGCAGAGGAGGGATGAGGGCGATCCGGGAGCGGCAGCGGCCCTGGAGATGGTCGAATCTCCCGGCCATTTCCTGTCCACAGTGCAGGTGGGAATCACTCTGATCGGAATTATGGCCGGAGCCTACGGGGGCGCTACCATCGCCGGGGAGCTGTCGGAGGTTCTCAGGGCCTGGCCTGCCGTCGCCGCCTACAGCGATGCATTGGGCCTGGCTGTTGTGGTCGCGGCCATCACCTACCTATCCATCGTCCTCGGTGAACTATTCCCCAAGAGGCTGGCCCTGAGCAATCCGGAGAGAATAGCCTCGATCATCGCCCCATCCATGAGCGCTTTTTCCACTCTGACCAGGCCCTTGGTTTTCGTTTTAAATGCCTCCACCGAGCTGCTCCTTAAAGTATTTGGAGTAAAGCACGGCGAGCCGCCGACCATCACCGAGGAGGAGATCAGAGTACTGATCGACCAGGGGACGACGGCAGGAGTGATTGAGGAGGATGAGCAGGATATAGTGGAGAGGGTCTTTTACCTGGGGGATCAGAAAACGGAGGCGATAATGACGCCCCGAGCGGAGATAATCTGGCTGGATATCGATGACGCCCCGGAGGATATAGGGGCAAAGATGACCAGCGGGCCGTTCTCCATCTTTCCCGTCTGCCAGGGCAGGCTGGACCGGGTCATAGGCATAATCCAGTCCAAGGATGTCCTCTTCTCCAGCATGAGCTGCCATA
>CALMJN010000107.1 GCA_937864385.1 uncultured Methanosarcinales archaeon
CAGCTCTTCTGGCAGGCACGGCCATTATGGCCAATGCAGCTGATGTTCTCGATTTAAGCACATTAAATAAGAAACCGGAGATGGATGTGGTTCAGCTTCCCCGGCTGTCGCCAACCTTGCCCACCACTCCCGCTACCACCCTGGGCGGAGATGTGAATGGCAATGTTCTTGATCTCAGCACTCTGGGAAAGAAGGCTGCGCTTAATGTCACCGCGACCAACATCAGAGGCGCTTCTCCGATCACAGTTACTCCCATGTTTGCGGTTAAGAATGGAAATGCAAGCAACCAGGCAGGCTCAGTCTATACCCTGCCCCAGGCAATATCCTCCGGCACAATCGTCTATACCCCGCCTATTGCCATATTCGGCGGAGCTTAAAAGGGAAGAAGATGAGGATCAAGCTTGAGGTGGACGGAAAGGAGATCGACTTAAATGACTTCACTCAGGAGATCATCGGAAATGTCTCTGCAGCCATGGCCGGATCTCTACGCGGAGTGGAGCCTGACTGGAAGGAGATGGAGATAAGAATAAAAAAGTGATTCTATCTCAATCCTTCTTTCCCTTTTTAAAGGCGGATGATAGATCTATAAAATAGGTTCCTTCTTTTACCGCCATGATCAGTTCATCTCTCTCAAATAGGGAGGGAAGATTGAGCTCATATGTGCCCGGCGCGGTTATCTTGATGCTCTCCAGGGCTTTGCCCTCCGGCTTGCCCTGGATCTCAATACTAACCGGCGGATGAGAATGGGGGAGTCTCTCTTTCTCAGATGTGGCGGTACTGTGTATCTCAGACCTGATGGAATCCTCTGGAGGCGACTTTTTTGCCTCCCTCGGTGGGACTCTGACTCCCATAGCCCTGGTTATTATCTGCTCCTTCCTTACATCGCCCTTGGCTGGAACCTTTTTAACAAACATAAACTTCTTCCAGCCGCACTTGGGACAGCCTTTTAAAATGTCTTCACCAGAATTGAAAACACTATTGCAGCGGGTACAGATATGCGGCATCAGTCTCCCACGGATACCTTGGTGCTTATCTGGTATTTGTCCTTTTCAATGGTGCGAAGCTGATTGGCAGGGCCTATCACCGTCATCCTTCCTTTCAAGCTTCTGCCGAATAATCTGTCCAGGAAAGATCCCTCTTTCTTGGAAGGATAGCTCTCGATCTCTATTCCCGAGAACTCGTCTACCCTTATCTCGGTCATGGTCATCTCGATGAGGCGCACCTCCTCATCCGAGGTAAGTCCGTTCTCTAAAACCACGATCTTGCCTTTCTTGACCTTATCCAGGATGAGCCGAATCTTCTCCATCGAGGTCATCCTCTCCAGCTTCTCCCCGGAGATGAGGTCCATATGCACTTCTCGCATCAAGATCACCCGAAATGAGTTGCTATCGCCTGATAGAGGCTGTCTATGTTCGATCCTTCCAGGGCAGAAATCGGAACCATGGCATGCTGAGGAAAAGCTGCCTTGATCCTGGCCGGTGAGGCATTGGGCAGATCCATTTTATTGGCCACAATGAGCAGGGGGAGCTTTCTCGCTTCCATATTCCCAATAACAGTGACATTGACCTGAGTGTAGGGATCCTCGGTGGAGTCCATTACCAGGAGCACGCCATCCAGGTCGTCCAGCCATTTGATGGCTTCAATAACTCCTTCCGTGGCCTCTTTTGCCCTCTTTTTTGATTCGGTCTCGCTCAGGCCGAAGGCCATAAACTCCCTAAAATCGATCTTAGTGGCCATTCCAGGGGTGTCGATTATATCGAGCTCTATGCTCGATCCGTTGGCGTTGATCACCACACCTTCCTTTCTCATGGCTCTGCGGGTCTCATGGGGGACTGGAGATATCTCCCCAAAGCTCTCCCCCTCGGTCCAGTCATGCAAAATTCTGTTGGCCAGGGTGGTCTTTCCTGCATTGGGCGGGCCATATAATCCTATCTTGGCCCTCTTTTTTTTAAATATCCTGTTGATCCAGGATCCAAGGCTCTCCCTGAGGCTGTCAAATAAACCCATATCCTACCTCTTTACCACAAATGGGCACCTCTATACTAATAATTTTCCATGATTT
>CALMJN010000108.1 GCA_937864385.1 uncultured Methanosarcinales archaeon
ATGATGCGTATTATGCGTGCTGCATTAAATAACTAATTTATTTTGATAGGGTGACACCTTGATTATGTGGCCTTTTCTCAGGCATCCATTCATAGGCTGGTTCATTTTTCAGCGCATCTGCGAGCGAAAGGGCGGTTATCTCCATCAGGCCGCTTGTGATCTTTTCATCGGTCACATACCGGTCTGACCGGTAGGTGGGGCCAGGTTTTCGCTCATCTCTCTCTAAATCCTCATCCATAGAAAATATGCTTTCCACCTCTTCGGTCACATGACGGCCTATGGCGGGCTTGAGGGCTTGCTTTTCCACCAGATCGACCTTGACCCCCAGTAGATCGCTGAGATAGTTCTCCTAGGCTATGAACTTGTGCAGCCCCATCTTGGGATCGTCGATCTCTACCAGGAGATCAAGGTCGCTGCTCTTCCCGGCCTCGCCCCGGACATAGGAGCCGAAGATGCCCAGAGACTTGACCTTCCACTTTTCGGAGAGCTCCGGCTTATGCTGCTGCAAGATCTTCTTGGTTCCTCGCTGTTTTGTGTGGGTGGGCTTGAATCCTGGAGTCTGACCAGAAATTCTAAGGATACCACCGCAATGACAGGATCAATATCAATCGCCCATCATGCTAGACTCATTGCGAGGCTTTGTCTCAGGGATTGAGAATCGATATCCTGATGTTATCCACACTAAACCCTCATGATACTGCGTAGCATGCACGAAGGATGAAAAACGGCTTTAGTCTACAAACTCCTATTATTGCATATGGGCAGCGTAGGCCGGTCGCTATATGGGACTGTGATCCCGTACAACAAAACTGGCTTAGATCCTCCGGATGCGGGAATGCGTCCTTGAACGCGTATCGGAAAATGCATTCAGAAAGATATCTTGCTGCCCATAGATGCCTATGACCAATCAATTGAATATAGTTTGCGGAGCTGATATCCATCAGCGATTCCTTGTTGCTACTATTCTCTGTCGAGATGGTAGAACATGGGCGAATCGATTCCTGATGAACCTCAACGGTCTCATAGACTTCAAATCTTGGTTGGTATCTCATGGCTGTCAAAAAGTAGCTGTGGAATCTACGGGTCGATTCTGGATTCCTGTGCACATGATTCTTGAAGGAACAATCGACGTGATAGTTGCCAATGCCTATAAGATAAAGCATATCCCCAAGAAGAAGACCGATCTTAAAGACTCTGAATGGCTTGCCGAACTTTGCCTGAATGATATGATAGAGCCCTCGCGAATATTTCCAAAGGAAGATCGAGAGTTGAGAAACCTGACCAGGACAAGAGAGGCATATGTCAGGGATTTGTCTAAAGAGAAGAATAGAATCCACAACGTCTTAGAATCATGTAGCATAAAGCTGGCATCAGTTATCTCAGATATATTCGGCAAGTCTGGAATGCATATCTTAAAAGGCCTATTAAGCGGTACGAGCATTGATGAGGTTCTTAAGGGCATACCTGACAAGAGGGTCCGAGAGAAGAAATCAGAAGAGCTTCGTGATGCTCTCATGGGTAAGCTGGAAGCCACTGATATCTTTTTGATTCGTCAATCACTGCAGATAATGAGTCAGTTCGAGATGCGCATTGAAG
>CALMJN010000109.1 GCA_937864385.1 uncultured Methanosarcinales archaeon
AATAAATAAATTTATATATGTTTCGGGGGCCTGAGCCATATTAGCGGATCTGCTCAACCCCTAGATTCACCTCCAGATATCTGAACAACCGGTGCAGATAGTATGGATCATAGCTCAGGTCGTGGTTCCTGTTAGGCATAATAAGCAGATCGAAGGTCCTGTCTGCATTGATGAAAGCATCAACAAGCTGCATGGTCATGCAGGGATTGACATTGTCGTCAACATCGCCTGCAACAAGCAGAAGCTTTCCTGTTAGATTTCCAGCCTTCGATGAGGTTATCTGCTCTGCATAATCAGAGGCATTAAGTCCTTCATACTTTTCGCCCCAGAATGCACCATAGAAGCGGCTATCATAGTCTCCAGCCGAGGCCACCCCCGCCTTATAAAAATCTGGATAATTGAGCAGAGCCTGCGCGGTCATGAATCCCCCCGCAGAGTGGCCGAACATCCCCACGCGATCCAGGTCCATGTAGGGACGGTCCTCGGAAAGCTCCTTTATGGCCTTAATATGATCGGTCAGCCCTCCCGCATCGCCCAGATGCCCATAAGAGGCATCATGGAATGCCTTGGAGCGGAAGGGAGTGCCGGGCCCGTCCAGAGTAATCAATATGAATCCCAGCTCTGCGACTGCCTGAGCTCTCCAGAATATCTTATTGACCCAGGCCATATCAACCGGAAACGACTTGGCAGTGACAATGGTCCAGGGGCCAGGATAGACAGTCTCCACAACGGGATATTTCTTTGAGGTGTTGAAGCTTGTAGGCTTAAAGAGCAGGCCATACAGGTCGGTCTGGCCGTCCAGGGCCTTGACGGAAAATCTTTCTGGGGGCTTCCAGCCCATGTCTTTGAGGTTCTGGATATCGGCAGTCTCCAGATTCATGATAATGCTCCCGTTTCTATTCCTGATAACCGATACAGGAGGCTCTTCTACAGTGGAGTAGGTGTCCAAGAAAGCCGTCCCGCTGGGATCGACCACGACATTATGATCTGCGTCCTCTGGGGAGAGAAGCTGCAGGCCACTGCCATTCAGGCTGATCCTGTATAGGTGCCGGTAGTAGGGGTCGCGTCCCGCCTCCCTGCCCCCAGCCAGGAAGAATATCTGAGAATCATCCTGGTCAACATAGAGGAGACTTCTCACCGCCCAGTTGCCGGAGGTTATTGCGTTCTTCTCTTTGCCATCCGGCCCATAGAGATAGAGATGCCCGTAGCCATCTTTCTCTGAGAACCAGATAACATTCCCACTCTCTAGAATCCGGATGTTGGGCGGGCTGGCATAATCGAGGTTCGCCTCGATGAAAGTACTCCCTTTCTCCTCCAGGAGCATTTCCGTCTTGCCGGTGGCCGGATCGGTCTGGAGAAGCTGCAAGGCTTTCTCCCCCCTCTGGGCATAGAGGGAGTATAGAGTCCGACCGTCATCGCCCCACCACTGCAGCACATCGTCCTCGGTATCCATGAGCGAGACCTCTGGCTGGGCGGGGCTCTGCACTGCTATGATCTTTTTTTGGGCGACATCGACTACCACCGGCTCGTACATTGGAAGGATCTCATCTCCGGGCGTGGCAAACCTGTAGCTCCAGGGCCTTGATCGGGTGGCATTGCCGGGAACGTACTGGAGCAGGTGCATATCCGAGACATTTCTCTGATCCATCCTGAATGTGGCTATCCGGGTCGAATCTGGTGACCAGACGGCATAGGGCTTTGCCGTTTCATTGAGCCTGGCTAGGGTTACGGGATGAGAGACGGTCTCGGAGCGCTCAGCGTAGGCGTAATCCTTAGTCCCGTTGAATGTGAGCTGAGATTTTTCCCCCGTGTCAGTGTATCTGACCCAGAGATTGTGGTCCCTGACATAAGCTGCCAGCATGCCATCCGGGGATAGGATTTCGGCAGGCTCCGGTCGGGGCGGAGAAGGCATCTCTATCAATTGGGCATCAGTGTTATTGAAGGTAAACTGCCATGACCGGTTAAAGGCCTCAAATCCAATCTTCTCTATGCCGTCCAATCCTTCAGAAGTGACTGTGATCTCCGAGAAGGGAAGGTGAGAAGGATCAACAGGTTCGCCCTTAGCGGAGGAAAGATCTGCAGCCAGCGACGTATGATTAAACGCCGGTGATTTGGACCTATTCTGGATGTCGACCAGCATGAATTCCTGGCCGTTTCTGCTGTTCCTCAGATACCAGAAGGATTGTGTTCCCGATATCCAGTGAGGATTAACGCTGGCATTGAAGATGGAAGAAGTAGCATTCGCGGGCAGGAATCTCTCCGCCTGGGCATATCCGGTCTGGCCGGCAGGTGGGCTGATGAATTCATTTGCAGCTCCTTCCGCTGAAAAGCCTGAATATATGAGAAGGCAGAGTACAAAAGGAATGAAAAAATCCCTCAAATTTTTTATATTAATTATTTGGAT
>CALMJN010000110.1 GCA_937864385.1 uncultured Methanosarcinales archaeon
CTCCACGTCCTGCAAAACGGCACGGTGTCCACCGATGTCTATTTGCGGCGCATGCAGAACTTCGCCTTGGACATGAACTGGCTGCCGTGGCCGGTGCTGCCGAAAAAGCAGTGGCCCAAGGTGCAGTATATGGCCAAGCGGGCGATTACGCGCGCGGAGCATGAGCGGATCATCGGGCGGGAGCAGAATCCGGAACGGCGGGCGTTTTACCAACTGTGCTGGTTGCTGGGCGGCTCGCAGGGAGACATCGCGAAGCTGACGGCGGAGGATGTGGACTGGGAGCTGTACAAATGGGTAGAAAAGCATCCTGGCCTGAATATATATGCTCTGGCCAAGTCCCTCGGCTGGTCGCACGGCAAGGTCTACTCTTCGGTGAAACGCCTGGAAGCTGATGGCCTGGTGAAGGTGGAAAAGGTGATCGTAAATCCGACATTCCGGATTAACGCTTCCATTCCTTAAACATTTTCTTGCAACCACATATTTTTTATAAAATATACATCCATTATGATCTTGAAGGGGAAGCGCAATGAAGATTACATCAACCCAGATAGATCATTTGGGCCTTGTATCGGGAGTTTTCGACCGTCTTGGCATTGGAGAAGTTATAGACTCAAGGCTTAGGAAATGCAGACATCATAAAGTCCCTCATTCCAGTGCAACCAAGGCCATGGTCCTTAATGGATTGGGTCTTGTGGGACAGAGACTATATTTATATCCCGAATACTATGAAAAAGTTCCTGTTTCAAAGCTGATTGGTGGTGACATCCAATCCTCAGATCTCAATGACGATGTTCTTGGTGCGACATTAGATGCGATTTACCATTACGGACCGACTGAGCTGTTCAACGAGATTATTCTGGAGATCATGAATCATGAAGATCTAGGAAGCCAGCTCTTTCACGCCGACACAACCAGTTTCAATGTTCAAGGTGAATACGAAAGCTATGAAGATGAAGAGCGAAAATCGATCGAGATTACGCTTGGCCATTCCAAAGATGGTAGAATGGATCTGAACCAGTTCGTTCTATCCATGGTATCCAACCAGCATGGCATACCCATTTTCGTCCAAGCGCATTCTGGAAACTCTTCGGATAAGAAGACCATCATCGAGGCGATCAGGAGAGTCAAAGAAGGTCTGGACTTTAATGATGATGCCTACTTCGTCGCCGATAGCGCTCTTTATTCCTATGAAAACATCAATCACCTAGGAGAAAAAATCTCCTGGATCACTCGCGTCCCAGCCACAGTTAGTGAGGCCAAAGATCTTCTAGATGCCGATATCGAGATGATGCCTTGCAAGGATGATCGTTATTCCTGCCATATTTTTCATTCAATCTATGGCGGCATTGAGCAGAGATGGGTAATGTTTCATTCTCGGCCAATGCAGGAGCGGATGGAAAAGTCATTCCAAAAGAGACTGGAGAAGGATACCAAGTCGGCGCAGGTGGATCTGAACAAGTTTATGCGCCGTGAGTTTGCTTGCGAAGCCGATGCTAGGAAAGAATCCGAAATTTGGCTGGATAAACATCCCCTCCATAAACTGGTTGATCTCGACATAGTAACCAAATGCAAGAGAGCTGGACAAAAGAGAGGTCGCCCCAAAAAAGGCGAAGAGATGATGACGGTTTACCAAATTTTGGCAAGGCTTGATATCAACGAAGAAATTCTCGAAAAGGCTCGTCATAAGTTGGGACGGTTTATGCTAGCCAGCAACGATACGGAAATTGATCCAGATACGTTGCTAGAGTACTATAAAGGGCAGCAATCGGTCGAAAGAGGATTCAGATTCTTGAAGGATAAGCAGTTTCGTGTAGCGGAGGTATATTTAAAGAAAGAAGAAAGGATCGAAGCTCTGGCAATGATAATGGTTCTGTGCTTGTTGGTCTATTCATTCGCTGAATGGATGATCAGAAAAGGGCTCAAGCAAAACGGCCAATTCGTTCCTGATCAAAAAGGAAAACCAACACAAAGACCAACATTGAAATGGATCTGTTTCTTGTTTTACGGTGTTGCAGAGGTGACGGTTGAAATCGACAAGGAAGTACATCGAGAGATCGCGAATCTCAAGGATTACATGATCATCGTGATCAGAGTTCTTGGCAAGGAATGCGAAAAATATTATGAAATCGAGACGTAACTCCGGAATGTCGGCTATATGTAGATCAATTGAGCGATTCACTGAAGAAACCGGAGCAAGCAAGATAACTCTTCGTGCGGGGATCTCATCTCCCGCACTAAACCCAGATCTCTCGGCTGGCAGCCGCCTGACTGGAATTTGAAGGCATTGGAACAGGGACAAACGTGGATTATCCCTGAGGAGGATGTGGTGGGGTGAGGGATGGCAGCCGGGTGGGCTGCTCAAAATTCTGCGGAGGCTCGCTAAAATGAGACTCCGCTATTATTT
>CALMJN010000111.1 GCA_937864385.1 uncultured Methanosarcinales archaeon
GCATGCACTGGGGAGCCACTCTCCGGCTGGACCATTACAGTTAACAACTCCACGGATAGCTGGTCCAACGAGACAGATGCCGATGGCTTCTGGGAGATCTGCAATCTGCAGGATGGCACTTATACCGTTTGCGAGATGCTTAAGCCTGGCTGGACCCAGACCGCTCCTGATGGCTGCTATAGCAAGACCCTGGCTGGAGCCAATATAACCGATATTAACTTCACCAATCAGGAGCTCTACTGCATCAGCGGATACAAGATCAACGGCAGCTCCGGAGCGGGCTTGTCCGGCTGGAACATCACCCTCACCAATGCCAGCGGCTCTGTGATGAAGCAAACAGGCTCCGACGGCAGGTATGAGTTCTGCAATTTGATGCCTGGCAGCTATAGCCTCTGCGAAAAGCAAAAAGACGGCTGGAAGAACACCACTCCGAGCTGCATCTCTGTTCCTCTGGGCTGCAACGACTCGAATGATAACAACTTCACGAATGTGCCTGAAAGAGAAAAAGCCTGCGAGACATTTTGGGCGAACTGGAATGGAAAGGGAACATGCTTAATTCCCGGCTGCGCAAGCAATTGGGGATGGTATCTCAAACCATCAATCACTGATCTCAAAGCTGGAATCGCCAGCGACATATGGGCTGCTGCAGGTCAGTGCAAGCTCAACAAACGCTACAAAGTGGGCACAGTGAACATTCGCCTGGATAGTGCAGGAAAGATAGCCACCTTGCACTTTGATCTAACAGGCGTTAACGACGACTGCGATCTGGATGAGTGGCATCTTTGGATCAGCGATAGCTCATTATGCCCGCACAGAGGATTCAGCAAATGGATCAAAGGAACCACTGAGGATATTCAGATAGATCTTAAAGAGGAATTGAAAGATAAGAATGGAGATGGCGTATTTGTCGCCATCCATGGAGTTGCATGCTGCGATAAATGTGGCACAGACGAGTGCACATATCATTGAGCCCGCTGCATTTGAAATCTGGCCGATCCTCCCCCAAGGGAGGGTCCCAATTCATTTTAAATTCAAGCATTGATGCAGCATTTCAATTTTCGGCGATCTCCATTGCTTTTCTTAATTTTTCAGGTTCTGGTCTTAGAGTTCAGCTGCCCAATGCCAAGGACTATACGCCTATGCTGCTTTCATCATTCGGGTGCGATTCAGGGATTCGTGGATGGGTTTTTCTACCCTGCATCAGTTTTATATAGCATATCCGTGGTTGTGCTGCAGAATTAGCATCAATGCCATTGATCATATGAAAGCCGAAGCGAAGGGAATTTAAAGAATAGGGACCGAAAAGGTGAAGATCTTCATGAGCAGGGTTAAGCTTACGGACACGGTTTTTAGGGATGCTCATCAATCTCTTCTGGCCACCAGGATGAGGACCAGAGATATGCTGCCCATAGCAGAGAAGATGGACCAGGTGGGTTTCTTCTCTCTTGAAACCTGGGGGGGGGCGACATTCGATACCTGCATTAGGTATCTGAATGAAGATCCCTGGGAGAGGCTCAGGGCATTAAAGAAGGCCATGCCCAATACACCGATGCAAATGCTGCTTCGCGGGCAGAATCTGGTGGGATACAGGCATTATGCCGATGATGTGGTGGATAAATTCGTGGAAAAGGCAGCAGTCAACGGCGTGGATATCTTCCGGATATTCGATGCTGTGAATGACATTCGCAATATGGAGCGCTCCATCAAAGCAGCCAAAATGATGGAAAAGCACATTCAGGGAGGGATAAGCTATACCATCAGCCCGGTTCACAGCAATGAGATCTTTGCCCAATTTGCGGTGCAGCTGGCTGAGCTGGGGTGCGACTCTATATGCATCAAGGATATGGCCGGACTAATCACTCCCAAGAATGCCCATGAGCTTATCCGAGCGGTGAAAAAAGAGGTCAACCTGCCCATTAACTTGCACACCCATTGCACCAGCGGCATGGCTCAGATGAGCTACTTTTATGCCTGCCAGGCAGGAGTAGATATCCTGGATACAGCCATGTCCCCCATCTCCGGAGGCAGCTCCCAGCCGGCCACAGAGAGCCTGGTGGCATCACTGCAGGGCACTCCTTATGATACGGGTCTCGATCTGGAGCTTTTAACCGAGATCAAGAGATACTTCGAGAAGATCATGGAGATCTACGCTCCGGTCTTCAATCCCATAGCGGCACGCCTGGACACCAATGTCCTGGTATACCAGGTTCCAGGAGGCATGCTCTCCAATCTCGTCTCCCAGCTGGTGGAACAGAAAGCGATGGACAAATACGAAGAGGTGCTTGTGGAGATTCCCAAAGTCAGAAAGGATTTGGGATATCCTCCTCTGGTCACACCTACCAGCCAGATTGTGGGCACACAGGCGGTACTCAATGTGATCACCGGCGATCGATACAAGATGGTTCCCAAAGAGGTCAAAGACTATGTAAAAGGCCTTTATGGAAAGTCTCCGGCTATGATCGACCCCAAGGTGCGGCTCAAAGTTCTGTGTGACGAGGAACCAATCACAGTGCGGCCGGCAGATCTGCTTGCGCCTGAATATGAAAATGCCAAAAAGGCGGTGGATGCTCTCAAATTAGCCAAGCAGGATGAGGACTACCTCACTTATGCCCTATATCCCCAGGTGGCCTTAAAATTCCTGCAGGGAGCTGCCGTTGAGGAGCAGCTAATCAAGAAACCTCCTGCATCAGCCGTATCAGCGCCGATAAATGCCGAGCCCATGGCTCTTAATGTGGAGATTGATGGAGAATCCTATCTGGTCAAGGTTGCACCGGCGGGTATGACCATAGAGGAGGCAAAGCCCAAAGCGCCCAAGGACGGCCTGACTGTGCCCATGCAGGGCGTTATCATTCGCTACAAGGTGGAGAAGGGGGATCGAGTAGAGGAGGGTGATGTTGTGGCGGTTTTGGAGGCCATGAAGATGGAGCAGAACATCCTGGCCAACAAGAGCGGCATAGTCAAGGAGATGTACATCAATACCGGCACGACGGTGACGCCCGGTGATGTAT
>CALMJN010000112.1 GCA_937864385.1 uncultured Methanosarcinales archaeon
TTGTCTATCCTATCCCGGCTGGTCAGGGAGAAGAGTTTTCCCGGCTATTACTACCCGGGGGCTCTGCTGGGTCTGGCTGCTCTGGGCACATTCGTGCTTTATTTTGCTCTGCCCCAGTTCACCAAGCCGCTGCTGTCTGGCTTTGCCATATTCCAGGCTAAGACTGGAGGCGCGGCAACCGTAGGCGAAGCGGCTGCATTGCTCTCCGAGGGAGGTGCATTCTCCTTTGGCAACGTCCTGCGTTCGTTTCCGGGATTGGGGGCTATGAGCGGACAGCCCTTGGCAATTTTATTCTCCCTGTTTACATTAGCCTTTATTGCTCTGATAGTGATGGCCATTCGCAATGCAAAATTCCAAAAACCAGCAGAGATTCTGGTTTTGAGCTGGTCGATCATAATTTTGATCATGACCCTGGCCCAGAACAGATTCACCTATTACTATGCAGTCAATGTGGCCATACTGACCGGATTTCTGGTGATCTGGGTCCTGCAGACGGCGGGCATGGGCAGCCTGGAAAAAGAGCTGGCAGGCATTAGAGATCAGAATAAATTGATGGTTACATCACTCAAGCTGCTCATAGCAGTTGTACTGATATTCGTCTTGATAATCAACCCCAGCCTGAGCATGAGCAAAATGTATGCCAGAAGCGCCGGCGGGCCTGATGCCGACTGGCTGACATCCACCAGATGGCTGCAAAACAATACCCCTAGCCCCGGCATGGAGCTCTACCAGAAATATGAGCGGCCTGCCGAGGGCAATTTTGCCTATCCCGATGCAGCTTACGGCATTATGTCCTGGTGGGATTACGGGCATCTCATAGAGGTTTTGGGTCATCGACTTCCCAATGCCAATCCCTTCCAGCAGGGCATAGGCAGCGCTACCAAGAACATTCCCGGCTCTTCGCCCTTCTTCTTAGCCGAGAACGAGAGCCGGGCGGAGGAGGTGCTGGCTGCCCTTGATCTCAATCGCAGCCCCTACATGAACACCAAGTATGTGATGATCGATCAGCCCATGGCCGTGGGCAAGTTTCATGCCATGGCCGCCTGGAGCAGCATTTCCACCTCTCGATATATGGCCGGGGTCTATCAGCAGCAGGGAGATCAACTGGTTCCGGTGCAGATCTGGCGTGAGCCCTACTTCAATACCATAACCGCAAGGCTGTACTTCTTTGATGGAAGCGAGACTGCCGGGGAGAGTGGAGTAGGACTATCCTATCAGGGCCGGCAGGTTGCGGAGGGGGTCACCGTCCCCGTGCTTACCCAGGCCCCCAAGATAACCACAAACCGTACTGAACTGGAGGCCTTTGTGGAGGAGAGGCGAAATAGCGGAGATCTGGCCGAGATTGCGGCAATGACTCCCACCAATCCCGCCTTCCCCACGCCTGCCCTGCAGCATTACCGGCTGGTGCATGAGTCGGAATCGACGGTGACGGGCAACGGCCAGAAACTGGTCAAGACCTTCGAGCATGTGCCGGGAGCAGTGGTGCAGGGAAGCGCTGCGCCGGGAACAAGGGTAGTAGCCCAGGTTCCAATCATAACCAATATGAATCGGGCCTTCCTCTATCAGCAATCCAATACCACCGATGAAGAGGGCCGGTTCACATTGGTTCTGCCATATTCCACCGAGGGGCCGATAGATAGCGGCACTAACTTCGACACCAAGCCCATGAGCGCTTACCAGCTCAATGTGGGCGATCGACAGGCGGAGCTGAGAGTGCCTGAGGAGTACGTCCTCCGCGGTGAGGTCATAGCCGTATGAGGCTGCTTCAGGAGATGAGCTGGCCGGAGATCGATGCGGCTCAGAAGGAATGCCGGACGGTGATTTTGCCGGTGGGAGCGATCGAGGAGCACGGGCCGCACCTTCCCACCATCACCGATACGGTGCAGGCCATGGAGGTGGCTCGGGTGGTAACGGAGGAGAAAGGTCTCTTCCTGGCCCCGCCTCTCTATTACGGGGTCTGCCGCAGCACGAGAGCCTTTCCCGGCACCATCACCGTGGGTCATGATGCCCTGAGGGCCTATGCCCATGATCTGCTGGTCTCATTTGCCGACAGCGGCTTCTCCCGGGTGATGATCTTGACCGGGCATGCCGGTGGCCAGCATATGGCCGCTCTGGAGGAGGCCGGCCAGATGGCGGTGGAGGAGCGCGACTTCCGGGTGAGTGTCGTCTCATTATTCGATCTCATAGACTTCAGCACCGTTGAAACCCCGCACGATGGGCATGCCGGAGAGGTGGAGACATCCCTGATGATGGTCATCCGTCCCGATCTGGTCAAGGGCAGGCCGGAGGGGCATTTCCCCAAGCG
>CALMJN010000113.1 GCA_937864385.1 uncultured Methanosarcinales archaeon
TAAATTCTAAATATTTTGCAGATGCACAGGTGCAAAAATCCCCTCGCGATGGCCATCCGGAAACACTGAGAGATGCAATTGATGCGCATTCTTATTCCGAACCAATGGGGAGAGAAATGCGCTATTTATGGATTCAGGACAAATAAATGAGCGCCGAGGGTGGGATTCGAACCCACGATCCCCGGAGGGGAACAGGTTTAGCAAACCTGCGCCTTACCAGGCTAGGCAACCTCGACTTGCCTCATGCACTTGCTCTTTGGGCTATTTAAATTCTCTGTTTGTCTCTTGCTGCGACCGTCCGCTGCTCCCCCCGATGCCATGCTCTTACATTGGCGGCTTCCGCCTCGGCATTGCTGGCATCACAGGTCAGAAGCCCATCGCGAAATCTCACAGAAAGACTGGCTGTTGGCAGCATGACCTGCCATCCCTGAGATGATAGTCCCGGAACATAGGGACGCTTCTCTTCCATACCCAACCATCTCCCTTTAGCCCATTTCCGGCCATATTCTCCGGCGGGCTGCGGACCATGATATCCTCGTCCTGTAATACTAATTGCATCCCTGATCAGGCTGATAGACAGAGATTTAGCTTAGCAGATCTCCGCATAAGGCAACTGGAGCATGGCAGGGCTTGATCGGCAAAGATCCAGTCAGTGCGGCTGAATGCCCATTGATTTCATCTGAATTCCATTCATAATGAGCATCCAGAACGAATTTAAATAGTTTAGAGACATATTCTCTATTAATCTGGGAGGGTTATCCTATGGTCTCTGAAGAGATTTGGTTTTCGCAAAGGGAAAGGATTTACAGTATCGTTAAAGGCAAGATAGAATGGACCGACCAGAAAAAGATCTGGAATTGGGATCGATGCACGGTATCCCTTGTGAGAACACCCACTTGCATGGAGGGCTCATCCGCCAAGAAGCTTAGAATTGTGGTGAGGAGCAACGCCAATCAGAATCAGACCAGCGTAAAGGTCAACCGGCCCATGAATCTGAGATTCATGCTCGGCTTTGATATCGAAAAGGTAGGCGAAATCAAATGCGAAAAGCCTGATCCGGAGATGCATTCCAAAAGAAGTTCCGAAATATGGACCGGTCCGAAGGAGAGATGGATCTTTCAGCTCGATGACGACTACTGGATATGGTGTTGGAAAGAGGACGGGGTTGAATTAAGCTCAACCAATATTTACAGGATTCACCAGGATATTTGCCACCATCTCTCAAATCCCGGCACGTACAGCTGCGACCAGATATTCAGATTAGAGGAGAAGAGCACCAGCGATGGTATTGTCCTGAGCCATCTCCGATCTGCTGATGCCAGAAACGGGCGCATAGTTCCGGTTATTTATCAACCTGCAGTGGACGGCCTCAAGAACTTTGTTCGTGAGGTTCACTGTAATCAGAAAGAGATAGATGATGACATATCCGAGGTGGAGGTCACCCTGATATTCAACGACGAAGAACTGCGAGATAACTCAATTTTAGATGATACATACAGGCGTTTCCGGGCCATTCGCTATAATCGAACTTCTGATGTCGAGACATTCAAGATAAGGATAAACAGAAAAGACAGGAGCAAGAGCTGTTTTATCTTTAAGAATATCTACAGCATCATAGACGGAAAGCGCTTTGGACTGAACCAGGATTCCATTCATGGAGACCCGGATCCGGATAATGATATCGAGCATGAAATCGCTTACTATTTCGTTGATTACAACCACCCTATCGTGTTTATAAACACATCCAACCACGCCATGGCCGAGCATGATGCAAACAGAGAGTTATGGAAATGGGAGTATGTGCCGGGTGTGATGGACTCACCGGTATCTTTAGGCAGCAAATCCCGCGAGAAGATCGATAAAGAATACATCGAGGTGCCTCATTTGCTGAAAGAGGTGAAGAAGACTAAGCATATTTAAGTCGGCAGGCATGAGTCTACCTGTCAGGGTGATCCGAGAATCGCATAGGTCGAAGCCAGGGGATCCGGAATTATTGAGACGCTCTATTCGGCGGAGCCATCTCGCCTTTTCCCATCAGCCTTCTTTTATCCATATTCAGGCTTAGGGAATATGTCTCTTTTTTTCCGTCCTCCTGGATAGTCAGCTCACCCTCGCCAATTATCTTGCCATTTGATGGAGATACTGCTAGGGATATGCTTCCCAGTGTAGCGGAGTCATCGGGGGGCGTCCGAGCGATATCGGCCAGATCAGCATTTATCGTCGAATTGTCATTGTCTGAGGTTATGGCGATATTTATCAGCGGATACATGCTGCGATCCAGGATCATGCTGCCCCGAAAGGCCTTCTCGCCAGCTTCTTCTCCTTTGCTCCGGATGTCAACTCTTATTTCTTCCAGGCTCTTATTGGAGGAGAGGAGATCTCTGATCTGCCTCGGCTGCATAGGCATAATGGCCTCGATCTTCAGCCGGAGATTATGGGACTCGTTGCCCTTCCGGGCCTGCCCATGCCCGCTGTAAAGGACCTCCAGGGGAACGCCCATAGGAAAGCCCTCATTCTGGGGCGGCATCATTTCGCATTGCAGATTCATGCCCATCCTGCATAGCGGGCCCATGCCCCGGGCGGGCTCTATGCCGTTGGGCTCTCCATCGGGCTGGGCCAGGGCCATGCCGCAGATACCAGCTATAAGCGAGATCGCCAGCCATATGCTCATAGTGTTTACGCCAATCTCCTTCATCATCGTCCGCCTGCCTTGAGGCCTGTAGCTTTTCTCAGAATCATATTCAAGCTTATAAAACAGATGCGCCTCTCAGTTATAAAATTATCCAGATAATGCTGAATTGAAAAAATAAAGAGGCCTGCCTGGATATGGCCGGCGCCCATATCTTTGGTTTTATCTCGGAGGGGAACAATCACTCGCATATCTTGGAGCAAATCATGCCGCAGGCTCGGGCCTGATCGCTGCCAGGCCTAAGATCCCGGCCATCTCCTGCCTCTTCCCGTTCTCTTCTTTCAGCTCGGAGAGAGTCATATTCTCCCTCTTCTGCATCCTTTCCAGCTTAAGCTGCTTGATCTGGGAGAGAGTCATATTGTCCCGCTCCAGCATTTTGGTCTGGATCAGATCTCTGACCTGGGCAATGGTCATATTGGAGAGATCTTCCACATTCAAGTCCCCCATCAGAAAAGCGGCCGGATTGTTTCTAAACATATTCCTTCTCATACCATCATCAGGACCAGCTCCCTGGCATCGGCCCGATTGAGGGCCATCTCTTTCCATCATCTTGCCATTGGGTCCATTTTCGCCCATCTGGCCGTTGGGTCCGTTTCCACCCATCTTGCCATTGGGTCCATTTTCGCCCATCATCTTGCCATTGGGTCCATTTCCACCCATCTGGCTATTGTCTCCCCTGCAATTCTGGCTGCAGTTCCGATCTCCTGCCGGACAGAACTGGCTCTGGTTCATGGCCTCCATTTTCATCTCTCTCAGCTCGCCCAGAGTCATGTTGTCCATCTCTTCCGGCGTGAGATTATTCTTCAGGTCAAATATTGCTCCATGCCCGGGCCGGCAGGAGCCATCGCCCATAGGCATGGACAGAGCCGGAGCTGCCAGAAGGCAGACGGCGGCAAGGGCAATCAGAGCCACTTTGCCAGAGATCCTTGTCTTTTTCATCTTAAATCAACCTCAATATTTCTTATGTTTCAATAAATCCCACTCGTTCTACCCGTTCTTTGAATCCGGCCACAATTCTGCCCGCCGGATAAACAATCTACATCGGAACGATAGAAAAGACAAGAGCCGAACGAACCATATCTACTACAGGCCCCCCCCCTATTTCCTCTGGACAAAAAAGGTTTAAGAACGTTCCTTTTTCGATAAAAACCAATCAGAAAGTTCTATTATGTTGGTTCTGCCCCATTCTTTCTTAATTACCAGCTTACGCCTCTCTAGTGAGATTAAAATCCCAGTTAATGATGATTTGGGAGTTCCCGTTTCATAGCGGATCTCTGCCTGGGTCATTCTGCCGCCATGGGAGATCAAGGTGTTCATCACAGCATTCTCTCTGGCAGTAAGAGTCTGCATGACCGCCTCCATCTCCGAGGTGACAGTTATCTTTTTTTCGGGCGGCTTAGGACTAGACTCTTCCTGAGAAGGCTGCAGCGCAGCATCCTCATCCCTTTCCGAATCCTGGGGCAGAGACGGGGCTGGGAGTGCGGCATATTCCTGGGATCGGGACGGCGCGTCGGAATCGGATTGTGGTGGTGCGGTGGAGACGGTATCATTAAGGGCCGATTCGATTGAGTTAGAGCTGGCTTCTTCTTCATGGCCGGGGATGGCTGTATCTTCAGGAGAAGAATCCGGTGGATCGGAGACATGCTGCATTGAGGGAGCTTGTGCCGAGGATGGGATGGGAGAGGGTTCCATCCGGCCATGGGTCTCCTCACTCTGAGTGGCAGCCTTGCTATCAGGTCCTGCCTCATAATCCGTATCATCTCCTCCCGCCGGCTTTATTGCAGCCGGCAAAACTCTTTCATGCGGGCTGCGCCTCTTTCTCTGCAGGAAGACGGCAAGGCCGAATCCTGCAATCATAAGAGCGGCCGCTATGATCAGCACAATCAAGGCCGTGCCCTGACCCGGATATCCGGGCGGTGGTGGCGGAAGCTGGCTATTGCCGTTGGAGGCCAAAGGCTGACGATACTGAATGGATATGCGGGGATCTGAGAGATCCCAGCCCTGGACATCAGCTACCAGCGACTCATTTGAAGCCGATAGAAGATAGCTTAAACCCTGAGAGATATTGATCTCGCCCAGGCTGGTCTCGCTGGGCAGGTAAAAGGTGACCCGATAATCATTGAAGTCCCCTATGGAATCAAAATGCAATGTCCAGAGATCGCCCTCTTTGGCCGTGAGGCCGGCAGTCAGGGCATAGAGCTGGTGAGAATCATTCTCCAGCTGGAATTGAGAGCCCTGGAGAAAGTCGAGGCCGCTGATGCTCTCAGCATAACCGGTTATCAGGGCTTTGCCTGAGCCGTCCAGATAGACATTGAGGGTCAGGCTCTGGCCGGAGGTGGTCTCAGAGGGGATTTCGGCAGCATTGGCCTGCGGGAGGAGAAGCGAAATGAGGAAGATTAGTAGTAGGGCTGCTCTGCCCACTTTTTCCCCCATATTGCAGCAGCCCTTTTCCATCATAGCGTAAACCGGTTTATTGTTGAATCTATATAAACGAGACTGAAAATTGAGCCGGGTCGGGCCATAAAAAGGGAAAGCAGATATCGATTGGAACGCTCATGGATGGATCTGCTACCAGCTTCGGCTGGCTACAGGCATCCTCCAGCCGCTGCCGAAAGCGCGGTCTGTGACCTTAAGCCCTGGAGCTGCCTGTCGCCTCTTGAATTCGGCATTCTTCACCATACACAGCACTCGCTCGACCATCTCTTTTTCGTAACCAATAGCCAGAAGATCCTCTCTGGACTGATGCTGCTCTATGTACCTCTCCAGTATGTCGTCTAAAATCTCGTAAGGAGGCAGGCTGTCCTGGTCGGTCTGGCCAAAGCGAAGCTCCGCCGTGGGAGGCTTATTCAGTATGGAGGCGGGGATAATCTCTTTTCTCTGGGAAGCATTGAGCCATCTGGCCAGCCTGTAGACCATCGTCTTGGGAACATCGGAGATGACCGCGAGACCGCCGGACATATCTCCATAGATGGTGCAGTAGCCCACAGCCAGCTCTGACTTGTTGCCCGTGGTCAGGAGGACCAGGCCGAACTTATTGGATAGGGCCATGAGCAGGTTGCCCCGGATGCGAGCCTGGATATTCTCCTCGGTCACATCCTTATCCAGGCCTTGAAAAGGCACCGCCAGCTCCTGCTCGAAGGATCGCATGATCTCGGTTATTCCCAGGGTCATGGTCCTGATCCCCAGGGTTTGCGCCAGCATTTGAGCGTCCTTGATGCTTCTGCCACTGGTGAAAGGAGAGGGCATGATCACCCCCAGCACATTCTCCGGCCCCAGGGCGGATGCGGCTATGGCCGCCACTATGCTGGAGTCAATCCCTCCGGAGAGGCCCAGAAGGACTCCGGAAAAGCGGCATTTGGTCACATAGTCGCGGGTTCCCAGAACCAGGGCCCGCCAGATCTCGGATTCGGGGGCGAAATCATCCTCCGCTATGCTTCCTGCTCTGGCCTTCTCTTCCGCCTGGCCGCGGCTCAATTGGCTCAGGTCCACCATAATAATGTCCTCCTGGAAGCCTCGGGCCCGGGCGGCCAGGCGCCCCTCCCCATCAAAGGCCATGCTCCTGCCGTCAAAGACCAGATCGTCGTTGCCCCCAACCTGGTTGACATAGAGGAAAGGCATGCGGTGCTTTTTGGCCAGCTCTTTAAGCATGGCCTCCCGGTGCTCTTGCTTTCCTACAGTGAAGGGAGATGCGGATAGGTTGATGATGGCGCCAGCCCCCGCCCGGGCAAGCTCCGCCACAGGATCGGTATGATAGCGCCGGCGACGCCAGAAGTCGGAATCGTTCCAGATATCCTCGCATATGGATAGGCCCAGCCTCTCCGCACCCAGCTCCAGGATCTGGGCCTCTCCTGCCGGCTCGAAGTAGCGATCCTCGTCGAAGACGTCGTAGGTGGGAAGCAGGGTCTTCTTGAATGTCCTCTCCACTTTTCCATGCCGCAGCAGAGCGGCGCAGTTGAAGAGAGGACGGCCAACGGAGTTGGGATTGGGCTCTGCCAGGCCCACCAGGACCGGTGGCAGATCCATTGCCTCTGCAGCCAGGCGGCGGAGGCTGACCCAGCTATGATCTATAAAATCGGAGTTTAAAAGCAGATCGCGGGGAGGATATCCCAGAAGGGCCAGCTCGGAGGTGACGGCAAGATCCGCCCCGGCTGCTTGGGCTAAAGCTGTGGCGATCTTCATGCTGTTGCCTTGAAGGTCTCCCACAATGGGATTGAGCTGCAAGAGAGCTATCTTCATACAGATAATAAAGAGAAGATGCCAGGGTGGAATTAAGCTCTTTGGTGCCCGGAAAGCGCTTTAAAAGGAAACGGCCTGCCGAGCCCGCCAAAGCGATTCAGAGTGGATTATGGAAGAGGAAAAAGTAAAGAGCTAAAAAAGATTCCCTTAGGGATTTAGCACTAGAATGCTGTAGTTTAGAAGTGCGGCGAAGCTTACCCAGGCCAGATAGGGAACCAGGAGGAGAGCAGCCTCTTTAGATAGTGGGTAGAAGCGGTATATGTTAAGCAGTATTAGAATCCAGAGCAGGCCTATCACCACCAGTCCAGCCAGGGGCGAGCGCAGCCCGAAGAATGCGGCAGACCAGAGGATGTTGACCGCAAACTGGGCCACGAAGGCATAGGCTGCCCCCCGGAACTGGGGGAGGGTCAAGCCGGCCCGCCAGGCCAGAAAGAGGGATACGCCCATGAGGGTGAAGAGCAGCGTCCAGACCGCCGGGATTACTCCATCGGGCGGTGTGAACCAGGGTTTGACCAGGGCGGGATACCAGCTGTAGACGGACATATTGGTGAAGATGGAGCCCAGCAGGCCGGCTCCCTGGCAGGCGACTATGCACAGAACAAGCCTGACAATATCATTTCTGCTTAATCCATTCATGCTATTCGCACCCCACTTTCGCTCAAGCCAATAGATTCAGATCTCGTCGGCTTATCATATTCATCACCGGCTCACTGCCTGCTCCAGGGTCACATTCTCCCCCGGACCCCGGCGCATGACCACGCTCTGCCATCGGGACAGATATCTTGCCAGCACAGAGAAAAAGCTCTCCAGCCAGGCTCTCCTCTCCCCATCGCTCCAGGCCTGAACGGAACCGTCCAGCTCTCCGGCCCAGGCCAGAGCCATAGCCTGCAAATCGGCTAAGGGCAGGATCATCTGCACCACCATCCCCTCCCCCTCTTCATCATGGGCCACAATCAGTTCAAAGTTGCCCACCCGAAGGATCTGATTGGGAGCAATCCTTCCCGCCCGGGCTTTTAATGCAGCATAGGAGAGGGCCTGGAAGACCTCCTCTTGAGATACCTTCGTTGCCGTTTTGCCTGCCAGATCCTTCATCATCCATCTCCCCGGCTCCGACCTGAGCCTATGGAATCGCGATCCAATATATATAGAGCGGAGGTAGTAGATAAAAGTGTAGGGAGTGGGAGACAACAGACTTGATCGGTGAGAAATATGAGCTGCTTTGATGATCTTATGCAATTTAGAGATGAGGTGGATCGGGCGGAGAAGAGTATCCAGAGGAGAGGTAGAATAGACGGGCTAAAGGACCTGAGCCCTCGGGACAAAAGTGCGGAGGAGCGTCTCCCATAATGGCCTGCTGCCATTTTATGATATCTGTTCATAAGCATTAACTAATTATAATATAGAGCCTGAATCGCCTCCAGGGGATTAAAGATGCCGAAAATAGCCATAATCTACGCCAGCGGCTCGGGAAAGACAAAGAAGATGGCAGAGGCCATTGCCAGTGGAGCCAAGAGCGTGCCGGAGGTGGAGGTACTGCTGAAGAATGCCGTCCAGGCCAAGGCGGATGAGGTCAAAGATGCCGGTGCCATCATTCTGGGTGGCTCAACCTACAACAGCAAGCTTATCCGGGCCATGGAGCCGTTTCTGGACCGGCTGGATGACCTGGACCTGAAGGGAAAGAGCGGTGCCGCCTTCGGCTCATATGGATGGAGCGGAGAAGGAGTCCCCATCTTGATCGAGCGAATGAAATCCTGGGGCATGTCTGTGATTGAGCCGGGAACAACAGCGGTTCAGATGCCGAGCAAAGAGGTCCTGGACAGATGCTTTGAGCTGGGAAAAAGCATGGCCGGCGGTCTGGAAAAATAGAATAGGCCGATCCAAGAAGTGCCCAAGCCCCTCAGATCTGCCCCCCCAGCACTGAAATCTTTTTTCCGGCGTGCTTGGTCGGGCAAGATAGATAAAGGAGGATGGCATCGAAAAATTGGCTTCCAGCTTAGAAGCTTCCCACTCAAAAGCTTCCAGTTCAAAAGCATCCCACTCAAAAGGTAGATAGAATATAGAAGGCAGATCCAATGGAGTATGTTCTTTTCCCCCGGTCCGAGATCCATCGCAGGATAAGTGCGCTACAGTCCCAGATGGGAGAGATGGATGGAGCATTGCTTTTTCATGCCGTGGACATGTGCTACTTCTCCGGCACAGCTCAGGATGGGCTGGTCTATGTTCCAAGAGACGGCGATCCGGTGGTGATGATAAAGAGAAGCCTGGAGAGGGCAGCGGAGGAGTCGCCGTTGGAGGTCCGGCCTCTCAGGAACATGAGAAATCTCAAGTCGGATCTGGGCATACCAAAGGGAGCGGTCATGGGATTGGAGATGGATGTCCTTCCCTGCAGCTTTTATTTTAAGATCGACAGGGCTCTGGACGATGCCCGGTTTGTAGATGTGGCGGAGAGGATCAAGCACATACGCTCGGTGAAATCCGATTTCGAGCTGGGGCTGATCAAGGAATCCGCCCGGATACTGGAGGCCGGATTTTCCAGCGTTCCCGACTTTTTAAAGGAGGGGATGAGGGAGGTGGACCTGATCAGCCGGCTGGAGATGGTCATGCGCTCCATGGGGCACCAGGGATCGCTCCGATTCCGGCGCTTTAACAGCATAGTCCCCCTGGGCCATGTCATGTCCGGGCCTGCCGCAGCCTGCCCCAGCTTTCTGGCCTCGCCCACCGGAGGCAAAGGCACCTCCCTGATCTTTCCTCAGGGGGCGAGCTTCTCCAGGATCAAGAGAAATGAGCCGGTGTTTGTGGACATGGTAGGGATCTACAACGGCTACATCGCCGATGCCACCAGGATCTTTTCCTTGGGAAAAATCGAGCCGGAGCTGGAGGAGGCCTATATAGCCGCCTGTCAGATCGAGGAGGGTCTGGCCCGGGAGATGTCGGCAGGAAAGACGGGCCGGGAGCTGTACCAGCTCAGCGAGGCAGCGGGGGCAAATCTGGGCTACAAGGATTACCTCGGCGGCCCGCCGGGGGGCAAATGCGGCTTTGTGGGTCATGGAGTGGGGCTGGAGCTGGATGAGTATCCGGTGATAGGCCCCCTGGACCATGAGCTGCAGAGCAATATGACCATCGCCATTGAGCCCAAGATCATCTATCCAGACAAGGGGGTGCTGGGAATTGAGGATACCTTCCTCACCTCCAGCGGGGCGGCAGAGAGCCTGACCCATATGCCACGGGAGATCTGGCAGGTCTAGGGGCCTGGCCGTTGGCCAAGAGGTCTTGCTCTGGTCTCTATTCCCGCCCCAAAAGAGATAATAACCTGAAAGCAGGAGTAACCGGTCTATAAAGGAGATCAGATGATTCGCATCATATCCCTGGACATGGACGGCACACTGATGAAATCCCGGTTTGTGGACAGGGTCTGGATGGAGGGCATTCCGGTGCTCTATGCCGAGAGGGCTGGCCTGGAATTTGCGGCGGCAAAAGAGTATGTCATAAGCGAGTATGCCAGGGTGGGCAGTGACCGGATGGAGTGGTACGACCTTCTGTATTGGATCGAAAGATTCGGCCTCAAGATCGGCAAAGATGAGCTCTTGCAGATGTACGAGGATGATATCGAGGCCTACCCCGAGGTGCCTGAGGTCCTGGATCAGCTATCGGAGAGATATGATCTGGTGGTGACATCCAATGCCGCCCGGGAGTTCATAGAGATCGAATTGGATGGTCTATCTGAATATTTCCGGGAGATCTTCTCCGCCACATCGGACTTCCGGGAGGTCAAGAAGTCGCCTCTGGTCTACGGCGCCATCTGCGCCCAGATGAATGCCAGGCCCTTTGAGGTGCTCCACATTGGGGACCACTACCACTACGACTACGAATCACCGCTCCAGGCGGGCCTCGATGCCCTATTCCTGGACCGCAAGGGCCAGCGCTCCGGGCCGGAGGTTGTGGGCGATCTCCGGGAGGCCGCGGAGCTGATCGAAGGCTGCATCTGATTCTATGGCTGCTCCGGCGATTTAAGGAGGCTAAATTAGGATGAAAAAGGAGACGAGGCTGATACTGGCATTGGATGTCACCTCCGGGGAGAGGGCCCTTTCCCTGGCCGCAAGCCTACGGCCCTATTTCGATGCCATCAAGATCGGCTATCCCCTCATCCTCGCCGCAGGCTTGGGCGTGGTTAAGGAGATCGCCAGCATTGCCCCGGTCATCGCTGACCTCAAGGTGGCGGATATCCCCAACACCAACCGCCTCATCTGCCAGGCGGCCTTCAAGGCCGGGGCCAGCGGGGTCATCGCCCAGGCCTTTCCTGGCAAAGACTCCCTCTTAGCCTGTGCCGAGAGCGCCGCAGAGAACGGGGCGGATCTCTATGTGGTTACAGAGATGAGCCATCCCGGGGCGGAGCTGTTCATGGCCCCCCAGGCAGAGAGGATGGCCCGGCTGGCCGTCGAGGTCGGGGCCGCCGGAGTGGTGGCACCGGCCACCCGACCGGAAAGGATCAGGCTGATCCGCTCCATCATTGGAGAAAGGACCATAATCTCCCCCGGAGTGGGGGCCCAGGGGGGCTCGGCGGGGGCGGCGCTGCAGGCGGGGGCGGACTATATTATTGTGGGGCGGTCGATTTACGGGGCAGAGGATCCGGAAGGGGCGGCTGAGAGGCTTCTCTCTTCGATCTGATTGCTCTGAAGAGGGCAATTTCCTCACCGAAAGATAAAATCTGTCGCACGTAATAGCATGAAGCGGGGTGGCAAAGGTAGGGCGTTCGAACCCCGCACCATAGCACCTCATTTACCTTCGGCTAATTTCGATCGAGCAAATTTAATAAATTCTTGCTTATGACTACTAATGGACCCAATCTCAGGATCCGCATAGAAATCCCCGCTACCGATCAGCCAGAACACTTTATCCGCAGCATAAGGAGTAACATCCGCATTGCTCGCCAGTCGGATAATTGCCTTGAATAACTGATAGTCATCAACTCCAATGGGGCAGAGTTCTAGCGCTGTGAAGATATCATGCAAGTGTACATCTGGTTTGGGAAAATTAACATATCCAAGTTCCTTGAGGAAGTCACAGGAAAGAGCAAATCCGAATCCTTTAATTTCCCGGTCCAGAAGCATCGGCAAACTTGGACGCGCCTTCACATCTCGGTCAAAAAAATCAACCCATTCAAAGAACTGATTGGCC
>CALMJN010000114.1 GCA_937864385.1 uncultured Methanosarcinales archaeon
ATTCATCTAGTTCGATAAATGCTGTCAAAGAATAAGAACCTGCCTGAATATTCATCCGATTAAGAAAGGCCAATATCGCAGCCTTCAGATTGACTCTACAAGCTTTGAGCTTTTTTGAGATTGAGATCGATCAACTGAGTTAGAGCAATTTTTCTCAAGTCTGCCTTTAGGCCCCTCCAGTGATTGTGCCTTGCCTGTAGTGAAATTGCCAGCATAGATCGGCCAAACTTGTTGCAGCGGGCAAATCACCTCACCAGAAGCGATGTGCTTATCTCCGATCACCGCCTACTAATCCTCATGGATAAGGAGATCGTCCAGGTCATTCTGGAGAAGGAGCCCTCGGTCAAGAACCCCATCCTGATTGAGGGCTTCCCCGGCATCGGCCTGGTAGGCAATATAGCCAGCCAATACATAGTCAACGAACTGAAGATGACCTACCTGGGGGCCATGAGCTCCAAGTACTTCCCGCCGTTGGCCGTTCTTTTGGGCGGGGTGGTGAATATGCCCGTGAGAATCTACGAGGATGCCGCCAGGGGTCTGGTGATCCTCACCGCGGACATACCCGTCCACCCCCTGGCCTCTTTTGAGATCGGCAGGGAGATCGTATCCTGGGCCCAGTCCATAGAAGCCCGGGAGATGATATGCCTCGCCGGCATCACCGTCATGGGCGAGGAGCACCGGGTCTTCGGGGCGGTCAGCCGCCCGGAGCTTCTGGAGAGGATCAAGGACAAGGCGGAGGTCTTTGAGATAGGGACTATCACCGGGATTACCGGCAGCATCATGAACGAGTGCCGCATCCGAAACATGCCCGCCGTCTGCCTGCTGGGGGAGACGGCCTCCGCCGAGCCCGACCCCAGGGCAGCCATAGCGGCCATAGAGACCCTGAACAAGATCTACGACCTGGGGATCAGCACCGAGAAGCTCTCGGAGCAGGCGGAGCAGATTGAGCTGCAGATGGCCCAATTGGCTTCGCAGATGAAGGCCGCCTCTCCGGAGGAGCAACAGATGCAACTGCCCAAAGAGTTTCCCATGTACGGGTGATGAGAATGATCTACATTGCGCTAACGGGATTGGCCAGGCACGTGATAAAAGAGCTGACCGCGGCCAAGGTGAGGACGGTGGAGATCAGAAGCCCCAACAACTTCTTCGCCCTTCTGGGGGTCCAGCCGGGAGACCGCATATTCCTGACCGAGGCCAGCGCTCCGGACATAGTGCCGGGGACAGCCGGCCTGATCGTCGCTGTGCGGGCCATTCAGACCATAACCCACCGCACCATTCAGTCCAGCCAGGATTATTATGAGGAGAGAGAGGCCCAGGCGGCCAGAGCCCAGCTCCAGCTCATGGGAGTGGGAAGGGTCCGACGCATCACCAACTTCGAGCCGGGCACGCCCCTCACGCTGGAAGTGGATGATGTGAGATATTGCGACGCTCGCTGAGCGGGAATATGCTCAACCGTCCATGAAGATCCTGCTGGTCACAGGAAGGCTGGCAGAAGATCAGGTGAGAGCTTTTGCCGGCGAGGCGGATGTGCTGGTGGCGGATACAGATGTGGCCGCCTTCGTCACCCCCCAGATGCTTTTTCAGGCTGCACCCCGGGGCTATGATCTCATCCTCATACCCGGAGCCGTAACCGCCGATTTTCGGGAAGCAGAGAGGGCTCTCGGCTCTCCCATACGTCTGGGCCCCAAGCACGCCGCCGACCTGGGGGAGGTGCTGCAGCTTATTGAGAAGGGCGAGCTGGAGCCGTCCAGAACCATACCCGCCTGCCAGATTTTGCTGGGGGAGATGAGAGAGAGGGCTCTCCGGGACATAGAGAGGCTGGAGGCGCAGGCGGAGGCCGTCCTGCATATAGGCCGGGTCAAGATCGGCGGAGGATCGAGGATGAAGGTTCTGGCCGAGGTGGTGGATTCCACCCGCCTGTCTTCAGAGCAGCTGGCGGATAGGATTCGCTATTATCAGGAGGAGGGCGCGGATATGATCGACCTGGGCCTGCCCCTGGATGCCCGGCCGGAAGAGGTGAGAGCGGCGCTGGGAGTAGCCAAAGAGGCCACCCGTCTTCCGGTGAGCATCGATTCCGTCCGCCCGGATCTGCTTTTGGCCGGCCTGGAGGCAGGCGCCGATATGCTCCTCAGCCTCAATGCCGCCAATATGGCCCAGGTGGGGCCGGCAGCGGCTGATCTGGGAGTGCCGGCGGCGGTCATCCCCGGTCCGGGCCCGGCCAGCCTGGAGGAGAATGTGAATGCCGCCCTGGATCTGGGCGTCAGAGTCATAGCCGATCCTGTACTCGATCCGCCCCTGCAGGGCCTGGCAGCCTCCCTGCACAGGTACATGCAGTTCTCTCGCCGCCATCCCGGGGTCCCTATCTTCTTCGGGGCGGGAAATGTCACTGAGCTATTGGATGCCGATACTCATGGCGTCAACGCCCTCCTGGCCGCCATAGGGGCGGAGGTTGGTGCATCCATACTCTTCACCCCGGAGTACAGCGCCAAGGCCGCCGGAAGCGTTCGGGAGCTGGCCACGGCCTCCAGGATGATGCAGCTCTCTGGCAGGCGCAAAACCCCTCCCAAGGACCTGGGGCTGGATCTCCTGCTGCTCAAGCAGAAGAGGCGCCTGCCGGAGGAGCCCCTTCCTCAGACGGTAAAAGAGGCCCAGCCGGGCCATATTTACGTTTTAGATGACCTGGGACCCTTCCGCATATTTCTCTCCCGGGGGCTTATCGTGGCCAGAAACGGCCCGGTGAGCATCTGCGGCAGGAATGCTCGCGACCTGGTCAACAGCCTGGTGGACCTGGGTCTGGTGGGCAGACTGGACCATGCCGCATACCTGGGCCGCGAGCTGCAGAAGGCGGAGACAGCCCTTCGCCTGGGCCGGGACTATGTCCAGGATGAGCCCCTCTGGCCAGCCGAGAAGAGTTAAATAATTGGTGCCGCGAGATAGCAGAGGATGAACTCGAAGGCTTTTGCTATCTTTGTGGGCGCTATTATGGTATTTTCCGCCTTTGCGGGATTCGTTCTCTTAGGCACCGAGCAGAGCGAGATCCCGGTTGCAGCCGCTGACAGCTACTCTTTAGAGAACTTTAAAGCAACAGGCAATCTGGTGGACTGGGACTTCGAGGGCCTCCAGGATGTCCTGGAGATTGCACCGGAAAATACGGTGATGGCCTACTGGGTCAACCTCAGCGCACCGGCAAATCTTACTGCCGCCGCCAGGGCTGCTCTGCCCCAGTCCATGGGATTCAGCTACGGCAGCCAGATGTACCAGACCAGTATTGAAAGGCTTGCCGCCATCTATTTCAACGGCAGCTGGACGGAGATGCACTGGATAAAGCCCTATCAGGTGGGCTACAGCAGCCTGGTCATACCTTATGAGAATTACATGATGATACCAACCGGAAATGACTATGTAACCGTCCTGGGCAAGCCGGTCCTCTTCGGGATGCAGGAGCCGGTAGAGCGGGTTGTAGATGTGATCACGGGAGGCCTCTCCTCCGGCTATTTCACCCTGGTAGGTGAAGAGAGGGCAGATCTGCAACTGGCAGCTCTTGGCCGGGGCGGAAAGGATATGCCCCTTTCCGGAGCATATGATCAGTTTTACCTGGAGATCAGCGCCATTAACGGCAGCATAGAGAGATACAGTCTGGATGCCCGGCTCAAGCAGCCGCAGTCTGAGGCAATCAGCAAGCTGAAGGATATCGCCTCAGCGAGCAACCTCAGCTACTCCGGCGACAGCGCTGGGGCGGGAGTTTCCGGTGCCCTGGGCCAAGAGAGCCTGCAAGCCACTCTCATGGCCCTGATGGGGCCTTAGGCCCCTAGCGCAACCTTTTTACATGAGGAGCTAAAGCTGATCTAACCTTAACCGTCTAAGGAGCTTAGGCGTTTTTGCGATGAATGATGATGGGCGAAGCAGCCCGGAAGGAGATTAAAATGGCAAGACCTATATTCGTCAGGTTTGATGTTCCAACAGAGCTGGCCAGCAAGTCCCTAGAGGCCCTGGAACTGGCTCGGGATACGGGAAGGATAAAGAAGGGAACCAACGAAGCCACCAAAGCCATAGAGCGCGGCGTGGCCCGGCTGGTGATTGTGGGCGAGGATGTTACCCCCCCCGAGATAGTGGCTCATATTCCAGCTCTCTGCGAGGAGAAGAAGACTCCTTATATCTATGTCAAGAAACAGAGCGAGCTTGGCGCGGCCGCCGGCCTCGGCGTCAAGAGCGCAGCAGCGGCCATTGTGGAGCCGGGAAAGGGAAAAGAGCTGCTTGATGAGATTGTCTCAAAAGTAGCCGCTCTGAAGTAGGTGATAACCGATGGATGATGATAACGGCATACCGGCAGAGGTCATCGAGGTCATAGGCGTCACCGGCATGCATGGAGAGGCGACGCAGATAAAATGCCGTATCCTGGAAGGCAACAACAAGGGCCGCATCATCACCAGGAACTGCATGGGACCCATCCGCATGGGAGATGTCCTGATGCTGCTGGAGACCGCCAGAGAAGCCAAGAAGCTTACCAGCAGGTGATGAAAGGATGGAAGATAGAAGGTGTTCATTCTGCAATAAGACCATCGAGCCGGGAACAGGTAAGCTCTATGCCAAAAAGGACGGCACGGTCTTTTACTTCTGCTCCGCCAAGTGCGAGAACAACGTGGCTTTAGGCCGGGTGACCAGAAGGATCAAGTGGGCCAGGAAGGGGGCATAAGCCCTGGCTGAAGTGGAGAGAACCTTTATCATGGTCAAGCCCGATGGGGTGCAGCGTGGCCTCGTGGGCAAGATACTGCAGCGTATAGAAGAGAAGGGCTTCAAGATAGTGGCCATGAAGCTGGCGGTGATGCCGACCGAGAAGGCCAAGGCTCACTATGCCGAGCATGTGGGCAAGAAGTTCTATCAGGATCTGGTGGACTTCATCACCTCCGGCCCGTCCGTATCCCTGGTGGTGGAGGGGCGAGGAGTTATTGCCGCCATGAGAAAGATGAATGGGGCCACCAATCCGGTGGATGCCGTACCCGGCACCATAAGGGGAGACTTGGCCATTGAGACCGGCCGCAATGTGGTGCACGGCTCGGACTCAGCCGCATCCGCCGCTCGCGAGATCGCCCTGCACTTTGAAACAAGCGAGCTGGTAGACTACAAGCGAATCGATGAAGCCTGGCTCTACGAGTGAGATCGGATAGAATAGTTCTATCCCTCTCCCATAGGAGCCTTTAAATTCTCAAAAAATAAAAAGCATTTTTTGGCCTTACCATCGCCGAGAAGGGATCGGTATGCAACATAAGTCCAAAAAGTCCGGCAAGGGCAAGGGAGCGCAGTCCAACCTCAGAACACCCATAGTAGTGGTCATGGGGCATGTGGACCACGGCAAGACCTCCCTTCTGGATAAGATCAGGGGAACGGCGGTGGCCAAGGGCGAGGCGGGGCTGATCACCCAGCATATTGGAGCTACCGAGGTGCCCCTGAATGTGATCCAGGAGTTCTGCGGATCGCATTTCGGCAAGGAGATGCAGATACCGGGGCTCTTATTCATAGACACGCCGGGACATCACGCCTTCACCTCCATGAGAAGCCGTGGCGGCTCGCTGGCTGATCTGGCGGTGCTGATAGTGGATGTGAACGAGGGCTTCCAGCCCCAGACCCTGGAGTCCCTCACCATTCTTAAGCGCTTCAAGACACCTTTTGTGGTCGCCGCCAATAAGATGGATCGCATCGGCGGCTGGCAGCCCCAGCGAAATTCGCCTTTCGCCAGGAGCTTCAAGGCCCAGAGCGAGAGGGTGGCCGAGGTGCTGGATACCAGGATCTATGAGCTGGTGGGCGAGCTCTACAAGCACGGATTTGATGCCGACAGATATGACCGCATCTCTGACTTCACCAGGACCGTCGGGATTGTGCCCATCAGCGCCATCACCGGAGAGGGTGTTCCCGATCTTCTCCTGGTGCTGGTTGGCCTGGCCCAGAGGTTTCTCAAAGACAACCTGCAGCTGACCGCCACCGGCGCGGGAGTGGGAACCATTCTGGAGGTCAAGGAGGAGAAGGGGCTCGGCACCACATTGGATGTGATCCTTTACAACGGAGAGTTCAACTCCGGGGAGACCATCATAGTGGGCACGGCTCACGAGCCCATCATCACCAAAATCAGGGCATTGCTCAAGCCCAAGCCTCTGGCAGAGATTCGAAGCGAGGAAAGGTTCCTGCCGGTAAAGCACGTGGCTGCGGCGTCCGGAGTTAAGGTGTCAGCACCCAAGCTGGAGAGCGCCCTGGCCGGCTCAACCATCAGGGTGGTGACAAGCCCTGAGGAGGCGGAGGCCCTCTCCCTGGAGCTGAAGTCCGAGCTGGAGGCAGTGAGAATCGATGCCGAGGCAGAAGGAGTGATACTCAAGGCGGATACCATCGGCTCTCTGGAGGCCATGGTGGGCGAGCTGAAGGCCAAGAAGGTCGCCATCCACTATGCCGACGTGGGGCCGGTCTCCCGACGGGATGTGATCCGGGGCGCGGCAATCAAGGAGCCTCTGCTCTCGGTCATACTGGCTTTCAATGTTCCAATCCTCCCTGATGCCTTGAGCGAGATTCAGAAGACCAATGTGCCTGTTTTTTCCAGCGATATCATCTACACCATTCTGGAGAGCTACGAGCAGTGGGTGGAAGAGCAGAAGATGAAGATAGAGCAGGCCCGATTGGAGGCGGTGATCCGTCCTGGAGCGGTGCGGCTTCTGCCGGACTGCGTCTTCCGCCAGTCCAAGCCGGCCATCGTGGGAGTGCAGATCATCGGAGGGGTGATCCGGACCCAGATCAATTTGATGCGAGAAGACGGGGCCAATGTGGGAGAGGTCAAGGGCATCCAGGCCCGCAATGAGAACGTCGGCTCGGCTACCGTGGGCCAGGAGGTGGCCATATCCATAGACGGGCCGACTGTGGGCCGGCAGATCCATGAGGGGGACATCCTTTATGTGAACATCCCCGAGAAGCATGCCCGCATTGTGGAGATGGAGCTCAAGCCCAAGCTGGCCGAGGATGAGCGCGAGGTCCTGGACAAGTTCCTGGAGATCAAGCGCAAGAAGGATGCCTTCTGGGGAAGATAAAAAAAGAAAGACAGGATGAAGGTGTCATAAATAGAGCTGGATGGCATAATAATTCCCCTCCTCGCCGTGGGCCTGGCAGAGATGGGAGACAAGACGCAGCTTTCCGTACTGATTCTCTCCACCCGGACAAAGGAGTATTTCCGGCTTTTATTGGGGGTGATGCTGGCCTTCCTTTTGACGGACGGATTGGCCATACTTCTGGGATCATATGTGGGGGATGTAATGCCGGTTACAGCGGTCAAGGCTCTCTCAGGATTGGTCTTTATTCTCTTTGGCATATTGATATTTAAGAATGGGCCGGAGGAAGAAGAGGCGGCGATGAGCCTCTCCTCCAGGAGCGCCTTTATTTCAGGATTCTCCATGATCTTCCTATCCGAGTGGGGAGACAAAACCCAGATCGCCTCGGCCATCTTCGCCACGGAGTACGATCCGCATATGGTTCTGGCTGGAGTGATGATTGCTCTTTTCCTCCTCTCACTCATGGCCATATTTCTGGGAAGATATCTCTCCGGCAGGATCGATAGAAAGCTATTGTCCAGGGCGGCAGGGGCCGTATTCCTGCTCATCGGCTCATCCTTCCTCTTATCAGCCCTGGCATCCTCCGCTTAGCTGTCCAGATCTTCCATTGCGAATTTTCAATTATGAACCATCTTAATTGAGTATTCTTGGGCCTGACCGGGATTTTCAGATATACAGGGAAAAGCTTATGTGGTATATGGCGAGAAGCTAATCTGTTTTATGTTAGAGTATCAGGGATATCCGAAATTTTCGGCCCATCGATGAGGAATTGGTTTTGGATCCAAGCACAACTGCACTTCTGGCATTATTCTGCCTTCTGCTATGCGTTTCAGCATTCTTTTCCGCATCTGAGACGGCATTGATGTCACTGAGCAAAATTAGACTCATTCATATGGTGGAAGAGAAAACAAGAGGTGCCGGCATAATAAAAAATTTGAGGGATGACCCCGGTAAAATGCTGGGCACAATTCTTTTGGGCAATAACATTGTGAACATAGGTGCTTCATCCATTGCTACGGTCCTGGCCATAGAATATTTCGGAGATACCGGCGCAGGCATAGCCACGGGAATAACGACCATTCTTGTGCTCATATTCGGAGAGATCACTCCCAAATCATTAGCGGCACAAAAGTCCGAAAAGGTCTCCCTGATCGTGGCAAGGCCCATTTTCATTTTAACATACCTTCTAAACCCCATTGTGTTTATCTTCACCCAGGTTGCCGGTCTTTTCATGCGGCTGCTGGGATTCCAGAGCAATGCTAACTTGCCCACTATCACAGAAGATGAGCTTAAGTCGATGGTCAATTTGGGTGAAGAAGAGGGAGTAATCGAAGATCATGAAAAGACAATGATCTGCAATGTCTTCGACTTCGGGGACCAGTTGATTAAAGATGTGATGATACAGAGAATGGACATAGTTGCCATCGATATGAACGCCAGCTACGACGAGATCATCAAGATAATAAAAAACGAGCAATACTCCCGTTATCCCATCTATAATAAAAGGATCGATAACATAGTTGGCATACTCAATGTAAAAGAGCTGGTCTACCGAGATCCTGACGAGGTCTTTGACATAAAGAAGTTCGTTAAAAAGCCCTATTACACCTTCGAGTTCATGAACACCTCCGATCTTTTCAACGAAATGAAGAAACGCAGGACGCATATGGCAATAGTCCTGGACGAATATGGGGGCACAGCCGGAATTGTCACCATCGAAGATCTCGTCGAGGAAATCGTGGGAGAAATCTCGGACGAGTATGATATGCATACCCAAGAGATAGAAACGATACGTGAAGGAGAGTATATCGTTGATGGAAGCACCAGGATCGAGGAACTCAATGAGCTGATCGGGACCGGGATAGAATCAGAGCATTATGACTCCATTGGCGGATTCGTGATTGAGTTGATGGGCAGACTGCCGAGGCAAGGCGAATCAGTCGAGCATATGGGCACCAAGTTCATCATAGAAAGCATGGAAAGAAACCGGATCAGAAAGATCAGAGTGCTGATGACCGAAGCTATAAATGATGAGTTAACCTATATAGGTTAAAAAATAATATCAATGCATAATACACATCTTACCCTGAGACCAGCAAGCCGCAAAGCTGCGACTCGCTTTGGTCTTCCTTCTCCGATCTATTGCATGGATCTGAGCCGGGCAATCCTCTCTTCAGTGCTGGGATGAGTGGAAAATAGCCCAGCCATGGATTTTCCTTTCAGAGGATTGACTATGAACATATGAGCCGAGGATGGATTCACATCTGCTCTTGCGGCACTGGCACCGGCCTCCAGCTTGGCCAGAGCGCTGGCAAGTGCAAGGGGATTGCCGCAGATCCTGGCTCCGCCAGCATCGGCACCGAACTCCCTGCCCCTTGATATCGCCAATTGTATTATGGTGGCTGCTATGGGGGCCAGAATAGCCATGGCCAGGACGCCCAGAGGATTAGCGCCGTCATCGTCGCCTCCACCAAAGATCAATGACCACTGGGCCATGCTGGCCAGAAATGTGACCACCCCGGCAATGGTTGCGGCTATTGTGCTGATCAAAGTGTCTCTGTTCTTGATGTGGGCCAGCTCATGAGCCACCACTCCTTCCAGCTCATTTCTGCTCAGTATGCTCATGATTCCTGTGGTCACTGCCACTGCAGCATGCTTGGGATCTCTACCGGTGGCAAAGGCATTGGGCATGGCCGTATCCATAATATATACCTTGGGCATGGGCAGGCCGGCGTTCTGGGCCAGATTCTGAACCAGGCGGTACAGGTCAGGCGCTTGAGCCATTGTGACCTCACGAGCATGGTGCATCTTCAAGACCAATTTATCGCTGTACCAGTAAGCCCCGAAGTTCATTGCAAAAGAGACGATCAGGGCCAGAAACATGCCGCTTCTTCCACCCACAAAGCCGCCTATCAAGAGCAACAGTCCGGTCAGACCGGCCAGCAGAAGGGTCGTTCTGATCATGTTTGTCATATGGAGTGGTTTCTCGTCGGAGATTATCTATTTTATGCTTCTTCCGTCTTCTTCTTTTTCTGCCTGCCCCCTGGCCTCAACCCATGGGAGGGGCTTGAAAAGAACTGCCGCCGCCTGCTCTTCAACCAGGAAATGCTCCCTCAAATACCCATCCAATGAAGAGCTTTCAGGCCACTGATCTTCTAAGCCGGAAAGTCCTCTTCATCCACAGCCACCTTTTCCACATTTCCGTCCCCAGAACTCTCCAGTGTGATCTCTATCCAGGAGTACTGAATCCTATCCGCCGTCCTTATGGTCTGGAAGAGGAGCGGCTCTCTCATCCGGCTGCTGGTGGCATTGACCTCGAAAGCCTCCAGGCCTGCATTCCAGCCCTGACCCTGCCGGAAATAGAGATAGTAGCTGCCGTCTTCCACTCCGGTCAGGTTGAAGGCATCCCCGTCCCGGATATAAACTGCCGCCTTTACCCTCTCCTCTCGCATGGTGCATAAATACGCCACCAGATCATCCGGGGCATTGTTGATGATATCCAGCTGGCAGCGTCCGGTCATATCCGACTCTCGGATTAATGTCCCGCTCTCGGGGCGATCGGCTTCAGCCAGAGCCGGGGCGGTGGCAAGGCAGAAGATCAGGCCCGCCAGAATGCCTGAAATCAAGAATCGATTGCAGATTATTTCATCCTTCATATGATGGATATACCTTGCAGCGGTTATATCAGCCTTATCCGGCTCGGCAAGAAAACGGCGTCATGCACAGAGAATCCTTGCCTTTGCCGCGGACCGCCGCTCCAGAACGAAAAGCACCAGGCAGCCCACTATGCAGAGCAGCCCGGCCAGGAGGAAGGTGGCGGAGAAGCCCACCTGGCTGGCCATTGCTGCTCCGCCTGCGCCTGTGGCTGCCGTGCCCACGCCGGTAGTGGTATGGTAGATGGACCACTGGAAGCTCTCTTTTCCCCGGTCCAGATTGACGGACCACAGGCCCAGCCAGGTGGGATAGGCCAGGCCGCTGCCAAGTCCATAGACCGTCTCTGCCAGGTAGACATGGTAGATGCTTTCTGCCGAGAGGTAGATCATGGGGACGGCGGCCATGAGCAGGGTCCCCAGTATCAGCCAGCGCTCCTTGGTGGCCTGGCGGTCCACGTAGTGGCCGAAGGGAAGCTGAACCAGGGACTTGGTCAAGAGGAAGAGGGAACTGGCTATTCCTGCCGTGAGCATATTGCCCCCGGCAATCTCTCCATCGTTGATGTATATGGCCAGTATGGGCTGGATCAGCCCGAATCCCGTCAGCACGAATATATCCGAGAGCAGTAGCAGCTTCATAGTGCGATTCATCACAGCAGGTCACCTCCAATATATAATTTTGTTTTATAATAATACAAGACGATGCCGGCCAGGGCCTTTCCAATTGAGTTTGCCAGTAATGCCCAGAGGATATTGTAGGCGGGCATAGACAGCGAGGAGTGCAAAAGGCTAAGGGCTAAGCTAGAAAAGGGTCCGTTCCAAACCGGATTTTAGGTTGATGCAGTAGACGATAGCGCTTATCTCCATCAGATTTCATCGTGCCGGGACCCTATTTAAGCCTATCTGTGAATGAATTGCAGTACTAAGACAGCCAAGAGCGCCTAGCTTTCTTCATCCGTCTGCTGAATTGGGGGCTGTAGTGATCAGGGCAATGCTCTTGCTGAGTTAAGCAGGTACGACGAGGCCATCCTGGCTTATGACAGAGCAGTTGAGTTGGATCCGCAGGACGCTGACTCCTGGCATAACAAAGGTGTGGCCCTCAATCCACTCAATCGCACTGCGAAGGCCAATGCGGCCCTGGTCAGGGCTGAGGATCTGGAATCTGCGGGCCAATCCTGAGTCAAAAAGGTACGTGTAACCTGAAATTCGATACTAATTTTTCCGGCATGCATCTGACTGCATGACCTGCAATTTTGAGCCGTGCCCTTCGGATTAGTATCATTCTTGAGGGGAGGATCTAAGTGAAGAGAGTGGAATCCTGGAGGGTTCCCCATAGGCAAA
>CALMJN010000115.1 GCA_937864385.1 uncultured Methanosarcinales archaeon
AGTATTAAATAAATTTATTCAGGTCCTGTTTTCCGGATGCTTCAGATCAATGACTGCCCCAAAGCCCCTGGAGACCGATTTGCCCAGTCCCATCAAATCTGGAATAGCAAAGGTTGCCGTGAACTCGCCTCTTATCCCCGTTACCTTCGTCCCTTTCAGCAGGCAGATCTCGTCCTGCATCCTGCCCACCTCCAGCCGGATGTGCTCCTTAGCCACGTAGCCCAGGCCCTTGGAGGCGGAGAGGATGTTTCCCACAAGAATTCTTCGCAGCAGCTCCCTTTTCTCTTCCCCGGATGAATTCTGAAACCTGCGGTAGTTGTCCTGGCTCAGCGCCAGCCAGGGAGTGGCGAACCTGTAGCTGTGAATCTCCTCTGTGCAGCCGAACTCCTCGCTCTTTACGCTCACGCCCCGTTCCATTATGCTGTACCTGCTCTCACCCAGCTTTATCTCATCGAACTTGTCGTAAATCTCTTTAAGCACATCCGCCCCCTCATTGATGCCCAGTATGAGAGGGCTTCCTTGCATCATCTTGTACTGAATCAGAGGATATTTGTAGATCAGCCTGTCCGTCACATGCTGGTGCAAGAGGGCATAATCGTTGAAGCTGGTGGCAAAAAAGCCGCGCAGCTTGGCGGCGTCCCCGCGCATGGGCGCGTCCGAGTGCAGGGTGAGGCGGAGGATTTTGAGGATCATGGACATTCTTTCCTTGAGGTCTATTGGCGTCTGTCATTCGGCATCGGTATATGCTGGTCTCTATAGAATTTCAAAGAACTCTTCACGACTGATGCCCGCCTCCTTTAGAATCTCATTCAATAACCCTTTGGGGACATCTCCACGATGAAAAGGAACCACCGTTGACTTCTTTGTTTGAGGGTTGTGGTAAAAGTGATGGCTGCCGCTGATTCTTTCCAGCTCAAAGCCGCATTTCTCAAGCACTCTTGCCAGCTTTTCAGGCGGGATGCTGGGCAGTTTAGACATGCTGATCGAGGGAATGATTTCAGGCTGCCCGAGATTCAGGCAGTCGCCTTGACCTCAACTGCAACGGTGCATATCAGCGAATCATCGGTCTCAACCGGCACTTCCTCGCCGCGGGCGATCATGCAGGCAATGAAGCCGTCGATGGCCTCCTTTGCCATCTCCAACGCCTCTTCGACTGTCCGCCCGAAGGTCAGGCACCCCGGCAGCGAGGGCACAATCACCGTGTAGGTTCCGTCATCCTCTTTTCTCAAGAGTACTTTATAGCGCAGTGTTTTCATCTTGATATCTCCTAATCTTTTATTGCTATTTGATCTTCGCTAGAAGTAAATCAATCACAGGCATCTCTAGGTTCAGAATATCATGGCGCCATCTCC
>CALMJN010000116.1 GCA_937864385.1 uncultured Methanosarcinales archaeon
GCCTGGGGATTGATGATCTTGATGAGATCCTTCAGGCGCAGCCCGCGAATGGCAGGGGGTCGCTGGAAGGCCATGCCTATGCCCAGACGCGCCCTCTCATCCATGGACATGCGGGTGACATCCTGCCCCTTGAATACGATGCGCCCACCATCTACGGTATATCTGGGAATTCCGGCGATGACATTGAGCAGCGTCGTCTTGCCGGTGCCGTTAGGCCCGAAGAGAGCGTGGGTTTCGCCCTTATTTATCCTAAGGTTGAAGTTCTTTAGAACCTGCTTACTGCCGATGCTGACCGACAGATCTTCAATCTCCAGCAGACGCCTCACCTCCAATCTGCGACGATGTCTGCCTCCAGAAGATATAATATTACCCCTCTCCGAAGCACAATGCTACCTGGCTGCCCCAAGAAAGGGATCAATCCGGCCCGTCCTTTAGCTTATCCAGAAGGTGGGAGAGTCCGGCATAGGCCAGAACAATCCTTCCCGCTACTGTATCCTTGCATCCCAGAAGCTCGCACAGCTGTATATCGAAGGCCTGCAGATCCTGCGCCTCAATTCCCCTCTTCTTGAGGTATTGGTGCCCCCAGGGCCCGGCTACAATGTATTTGTTGAGAGGATCGGAGCTGGAGACATAGTGCTCCAGCAATGCCTTTTCCGGATGTTCCAGCCCGTCGAAGCTTTTTTGCAGTGCCAGGGCCCTCTTCTGCTCATCGCTCTTGCTGGCCAGGCGGGGACGGAAGACCAGGCTCTCCAGAGCCTGCATCAGGGCCGCGTCCAGATTCAGACAGGCGAAGCGAATGAAATTGTCTCGGGCCCTGGCATCTCTGCTTCTGGCCGCAGACTGAGCATAGACCAGGACCTTGTCCATTCTGGCGGAAAAGTCGCCCTGGCGCAATGAGAGGAGAATTAGGCTCAGCTCTTTAAAAGCCTTGGACTCAGCGCCCTCGCCTCCTGCAGGGCCATCCCCCTTTCTTTCTCCATCCGATCCAGCGATCACTGCTCTCAACTCCTTTTCCCAGATCAGAACATCAGCCGGGGCAGAATCCTCTGCCCGGCCAGAAGGCTGCTGGCATCCTCTCTGCTGCGGATGACATCGGTACTGCTGCCGGCGACCAGCACCTCCGCCGGACGGGGCTGGCCGTTGTACTGAGAGGCCATGGAAAAGCCATAGGCCCCAGAGTCCAAGAAGGCAAGGATGTCCCCCCTCTGGAGAAGCGGGAGCCTGCGCTCTTTGGCCAGGATATCCCCGGTCTCGCAGATGGGGCCCACCACGGTATAAGTCTCAGCTTCCGGCTCCTCGGCCCGGCTGGCCGCCAGCACGTGGTGGTAGGAGTCATAGAGCATGGGCCGGGCCAGGACGTTGAAGCCGGCATCCACAGCAGCGAAGTTGAGATGAGCCCTCTTGACCACATTGACTTTGGTCAGCATAATGGTGCTGTCAGCCACGATGCTCCGTCCCGGCTCCAGGATCAGCTGGGGGGATATGCCCAGGTCCCGGCAGCGGCTCTCGAAAATTGGAAGCACTGCCGCAGCCAGGTCGGCAGGGATTGGCGCCGGGCTATTCGGATGGTACTGGACGCCCAGGCCCCCGCCCAGGTCGATCCTCTCAATGCTGCCGCCCGCGCCAGTCACGGCCGCGACAATGTCCATCATCTTGGCCGCCGCCTCGGCGAAGGGGGCAGTGTCCAGAATCTGGGAGCCTATATGGCAGTGCAGGCCCACCGGCCTGACCCCATCCAGATCCATGGCCCTCTTATAGGTCTCTGTCACCTGCTCGGCGGGAATGCCGAACTTGGAGGAGCGCAGCCCGGTGGCGATCTTGGGATGGGTCTTGGGAGAAACATCGGGATTGACCCGGAATAAGATCTCCGCCTCCCGGCCCAGCCGAGCGGCCGTGCCGGCCAGGAACTCCAGCTCCTCCCGGGAGTCGACGGACATGCGCACGCCGGCCAGGATGGCCATCTCATGGTCCATCTCGCTCTTGGAGTTGCCGTTGTAGAGTATCTTGTCCTGCGGTATGCCGGCCATGCGCACCAGGGAAAGCTCCCCCGCCGAGAAGATATCCGCCCCCATGCCCTCCTGGGCGGCGATGCGCAGCATTGAGAGGCTGCCGTTGGCCTTCACTGCAAAGTATTTTTCCGCATGGGGAAAGGCCCGATGGTAGGCGCGGATGTTCTCCCGCAGGCGGGACTCCGAGGTGACATAAAGAGGCGTGCCGTGCTCCTCTGCCAGGGAAACGCAGTCCACATCCTCAATGAAGAGATGGTTGTGGCGAAGCTTGAGATGGGATTTAGATCCGAACATAGTTTTAGCTGATCTCACCGGGATTACTAAATGGTTTCTGTGAAAAGTGAAAAGGAGAGCGTCTTGCTGGAAGAGAGATAAATTGTCAGGCGTCAGAAGCTATAGACGGGGCAGCATCAGTGCTGTATGACATTGGATTTGCTATTGCCTTTGGCTAAGCGGATGGAAAACGATATGGAAAAGGCGATTTGGAAAAGGCGATTTGGAAAAGCCAGGATAGAGCGGATATTTTCGCAAAAGAGAATCGCGATGAGATAATACTTTTTAATTCTGATCAGAGCAGCAGGCTCAATAATCGCTTTAAAATTCAATCGACGCCCATCTAATCAATGCTGTCGTTGATCTTCACCTTATAGCCGTGGGAGGCCAGGTCCTGATTATCATCCAGGACCTCGTACTCATTGATCTCAATTATCTGAGCCTTGGATCCATGAGCCCTCGGCCAGAAGCTTTCCTTCAACGCCTTGCTCAGCAGAAGAGCGCCCACCGCTGTCAATGCAATTCCTGTTAGTATGGCCATTTCAAAGAGCTGTATGCAGGCCTGGAGATATATATGTATTGATCTTCTTGTGCTTGCATCTGATCGATGGAGGACTGGCACCTTTCCTGCGGCAGGCGAGACCGGATGGCAAAGGACAAGACTCCTGAGAGTCCAGAAGCAACAGCCGTTCGTGGGCCGGGGCAGCCTGCCCAGATCCCGACCCCGTACAGCCCCAGCCTGGCGAACTCCTTGGCCCAGTAGGTGATGATCAGATCCGCCCCCGCCCTCTTGATGCAGGTGAGCGACTCCAGGAATGCCGCCCTCTCATCCAGCCATCCCCTCTCCGCCGCGGCGGCAATCATGGCATACTCTCCTGAGACCTGATAGGCGGCGGTGGGCATGCCGAATATATCCTTGACCGCCTTCAGGACATCCAAATAAGGCAGCGCCGGCTTGACCATGACCATATCCGCTCCCTCCTCTATGTCCAGCTGCACCTCCCAGAGGGCCTCGGCGAAGTTTGCCGGATTCATCTGGTAGCTCTTACGGTCCCCCCAGGAGTAACCGGACTGCGCTGCCTCCCGGAAGGGGCCGTAGAAGGTAGAGGCATACTTGGCGGCATAGGATAGTATGGGGGTATCGGTAAAGCCGTCCACGTCCAGCGCCGCCCGGATA
>CALMJN010000117.1 GCA_937864385.1 uncultured Methanosarcinales archaeon
TTTCAAGTATCTGTTTCGTAATAGTGAGTCCCAAACCAGTTCTATCATAATTTGAAAAACCCTTCTTAAAAATATTTCGTACTATTTCTTTAGGAACCCCGTTGCCATTATCCGAAAATAAAATTTGAATAAATTCATTATTATAACTATTCTGGCGGCGGTGGCTGTGATGTCGCTGGGATGCATCTCCTCTCCGGAGAAGGAGGAAAATGCCACCTCTCAGGAGAAGATGACCGGAAAGATCTCCACTCTGCGCATTGGCTATCAGCCCAGCACCCATCAGATCGCGGAGATGATGGCCATGGAAAAGGGCTGGTGGGCGGATGACCTCAAGCCCTTCGGCATAACTGAGGTCAAGGAATTTGAGTTTCCCACCGGCGTTCCTGAGATGCAGGCCATGGTAGCAGGAGAGCTGGACATAGCTTATGTGGGATCTGCCCCACCCATCTCTGCCATATCGGCAGGACTGCCGGCCAAGATTGTGGCTGCGGTCAATATCAACGGCTCCGATCTGGTTCTCAGGCAGGATAAGGATTACAGCGGGCCGCAGTCCCTGGTGGGCCTGTCCATTGGCACCTTCCCGCCGGGATCCATTCAGGATACGGTCATGAAGAAGTGGCTGAAGGACCAGGGGGTAGATGCAAATTCAATTGATATCAAGGCCATGGACCCCGGACCGGCCCAGAGTGCCATCTCTGCCGGAGCAGTGGACGGAGTATTCCTGCCCCATCCTGCGCCATCCATAATCGAATTGAAGGGCAAGGGCGATATTGTGGTTCACTCCGGTGAGATGTGGCCCAACCATGCCTGTTGCTGCCTGGTGGTCAGCGACAAGCTGATCCGAGAGCAGCCGGATCTGGTGGAGCAGATCATCAGGACCCATATCAAGGCAACCGATTATATCAATGAGCATCCGGAAGAGGCAGCAGAGATATACTCCAAGAAGACCAAAGCCAACCTAACCGAGATCAAGCATTCCATTGAGAACTGGGACGGCAGCTGGGTCAGCGATCCCCAGATTCAGGTCTCTTCCACCGTGGAGTTTGCGACAGTTAGCTATGATATGGGCTACACCAAGAAAAAGCTAGCCGAGGATGATATCTTCGATACCAGCTTCTACCAGAAGGTGAAGGGAGCTGAATAAATACAAGAGATATTGGAGTGCTCTGAGGAATCAGGGCATCTCCGCTCTTTCCATCCTGGCATTTTTGGCCATCTGGCAGCTGGCCGCCTTTTTGGTAGATGATTCTCTCACCCTGCCCGGTTTCATTCAGGTGGTACAGGCCTTTTTGGAAAATTGGTCTTCCATTATCAGCGAGGACCTGCCGGTCAGCTCTCTGCACTTTTCCATCGGACTTGGAGCCGGACTGCTGGTGGCTCTTCCCGCGGGGATGATCATGGGCTGGTTTAAAGTGGCGGACAGCATCATGGACCCCATTGTGGAGCTGCTGCGGCCAATACCGCCCCTGGCCTGGATTCCCTTTGCCATAATCTGGTTTGGTATAACCAACAGCGCGGCGGGATTCATCATCTTCATAGGAGCCGTCTTTCCCATTTTGATCAACACCTATGCCGGCTTTAAGGGCCTTCCCAGGGTTTATGTGGAGTCGGCCAAGGTTCTGGGCGCAACCAGGGACATAGATCTGATCAGGTATGTGGCCCTGCCTCAGGCCCTTCCCTCTATCGCTGCAGGGATCAGGATTGCCATGGGAATAGCCTGGATGTGCCTGGTGGCGGCGGAGATGTTCGGGGTGAGCAAGAACGGCCTCGGCTTCAAGATCTGGGACTCCTACGGCCACTACCGCATGGATGAGGTCTTCATGTACATGATTGTCCTGGGCCTCTTGGGCCTGGCCATAGATCGGACCTTCCGCTATGTGGTGGAAGAGAGATTGCTCAAGTGGCGCGCCGGCCTCACCCAGTGACTTTTTTCTTTTCCAGACTGCAAGATTGCCCTTACGGGGTGCGAAGCCTTAATATGATAATTGACTTTATTGGAGCCCAGAGATCCAGCGGATAATTTGTCATAGCAAATCAGAGGATTGGTCATGAAGAGAAATATCAAGGTGGAACGCCTAAATCAGAGGCCTTTGGAGCAGCAGGAGATCGAGCTCGTGGAGCGCAAGGGCATTGGACACCCGGACAGCGTGGCGGATGGCCTCGCCGAGTCAATCAGCAGAGCCCTTTGCCAGGAATACCTTGATAGATTTGGAGCGGTGCTGCATCACAATACCGACAAGACCCAGATTGTTGCCGGCAGATCCAAGCCGGCTTTTGGCGGTGGCGAGGTCATCTGCCCCCTTTACATTCTTCTCACCGGTCGGGCGACAAGGGTCTTCAAAGAAGAGGAGATCCCCGTGGATACCATAGCCATCAAGGCGGCGAGAAAGCTGCTCAGTGAGTCGCTATCCAACCTTGATGTCAACAACCATGTCATCCTCGATGCCAAGATCGGAATGGGCTCCTCCGATCTGCGGGATGTCTTCGGCCGCAAGGTTCCATCGGCCAACGATACCTCCTTTGGTGTGGGCTATGCTCCCCTATCCGAGACAGAAAAAATAGTCTACAATACAGAGCGGGAGATGATGCGGATGATGAAGGAGTTTCCCGCCATCGGCGAGGACATCAAGGTCATGGGCATGCGTCATGGGGATGCAATCAACCTGACCATCGCCTGCGCTATGGTGGACCGGCATGTGTCCAACCTCAAGGAGTATACGGACACAAAGAGGGAGATCGTGGAGCATCTGGTGGAGCATGCCCGGCAGTTCACCGCCCGCAAGATAACCGCCCAGATGAATGTGGCAGACAACATCGAGGAGGGATCGGTTTACATCACTGTCACCGGCACATCAGCGGAGATGGGAGACGACGGTGCAGTGGGCCGGGGCAACCGGGCCAATGGCTTGATCACTCCCAATCGGCCCATGAGCCTGGAGGCGACATGCGGCAAGAATCCAATCAACCATGTGGGAAAGATCTACAATCTCCTCTCCACCGAGGCGGCCCGGCAGATCGCCGCCGAGGTGCAGGGAATCGATGAGGTCTATATCAAAATTCTCTCTCAGATCGGCAAGCCCATAGACGAGCCCCATATCGCCAGCATCCAGATCGTGCCCAAGGATGGAGTGGATATGAAAAGCCTGGAGGCAGGAGCTACGGAGATACTGGACAGCTGGCTGGCCAATATCCCCAAGCTGCAGCAGATGCTGTTCCGGGGAGAGATATCCACCTATTGAATATAGAAAATTGCCCATTTTCCAGAGGAAGGGGGACTCCTAATCTTCTTCCTCTCTCTTTTTCTCACAAGGGCCAACTGTTCATCATAAAATGTAATCAGTATCCTATGATCGATGACAGAGCCGGGATAAGCAGCAATGGCCGGCTATGAATTATTATGAATAGTTATGAACTTTTCTTAAACAGAGTTAAATAGAGAAAAACAATCAGGACATACT
>CALMJN010000118.1 GCA_937864385.1 uncultured Methanosarcinales archaeon
CCATGAAGGGGGCCAGCTCTTCTGCTCTCCTGGCAATCATATCGCTCTTTTCCTCTGCAATTCTTGGTCCGATCTTATGGTCTGATTCTGCCTTTATGCTCTAATCACTTAATACCTGATACCTTTCGATTCAGGCGGTAATCAAGTTAACGCGAGCTTCTCTCCGAGGCGAGGGCGGCTGCAGCAAGCAAGATAGAGCGTCCGGCCTTCGACCGGCTTTCTAATAGGGCATGCTCTGCAAAATCCTCTCCCGATGGAAAAAAGAGAATAATAGCTTTATCCGATGTCCATCTGGAAGATGGAGAGATTCCTCTCGCCTTGGTTGCGCTTCTAAAAAAAGCTAATATCATCCTTTACGCCGGGGACTTCGTCATCGCCAGCGCCTTTGCCGCCCTATCTCATCTGGGCCGAATAGAGACGGTTTGCGGCAATTCGGACTGCAAATGGGTCTCAAGAGGCTTCTGCCGAAGAGAGCCGTGCTTGGCTGGCCATGGACCCGATCTAGTGGGAGCAGTGATGATAGCCCGGTAGATGGTGGTGCAGGTTTGGTTTTCGGGCATATCCACCGCCCTCTCATAGAAAAGGGCAAAAGCCTCACCAGGATGTCCGCCCCCATTCTCGTCCTACCGGAGGTTGAGGCGAAGGAGGTGCAGGGCAGCATCATCCCCCTGGCCCTCCCCTCATGCAATTATCTCAGGGTTGCCGGTAGTCTGGCCCGGAGCAATTATTAGTTCGAACAATATCGGCATTCATTGATCCACCGGGAATCTACGCATTTGATGCTATCTGGCAACAATCACCTTTCTCCTTCCTAAGCTGGCAGGGAACAGCAAGACTGGATTAGAGGCTCACTGGCTGAGGCTATCAACTCGAGCCTCCGCTAGCATCCTCTGGCATATCCCAGGGTTTGATCTCCCTTGTCTTGAATGCTTTTTTAGCTACTAAGCAGCGGAGTATGAAGCTATTGCTGATCGGCTACGATCTTTACATTATTTGCGGCTTCTGAGAATCCGAAAGCTATAGCAGTCCTGTCGCCT
>CALMJN010000119.1 GCA_937864385.1 uncultured Methanosarcinales archaeon
GAAAAACTGCAAAGGGCGCCTTCTTCATACAATTCCTCAAATCCATGCTCTGAAATCAATTTTCCATAATTAATACTTTTCCTTAGGGGATTAAAGTGCGCCGTCCTATATTAGTTCGCTGTTTTTCACACCTTTGGTCAGGATGTGATATGCATCGGAATTGAGCTGTTTAGCCTCGGCTAAGGCCAAATCTCCTATCAAAACGCATTGCTGCAAGAGTATCGATACAGGAAATTTTACCGCTCACGAAAAAATGTCATTTGAGATGAGCCGAAGTTTATATATCTTCCAGCTTTTCCATTCCCACCTTTTTTACCTTCGGCTTCCAGATCTTATCCGGCATCCAAGCCGGTGCTCCCTTGGGCTTTGCCACCTGAACCCTCATACCTTCGAATATGTGTACCTTCTTCGTCCCCCGCTCTCGAAGCCTTATATCAGTAATGCCCCGGTTGGCTGCCTTCAATGCGGCCTGTCTCGGTTGCTTTCCGGTGAAGACACCAATCTCATTGCCCTTATCATCCCTCAGGGCAAAATTTCTTGTCTCGGCCATAGATTTCCCTCCACACTTCCCAGCCTATTTGAATGCTTGGATTATTGTTATACTAAATGCTATTATATTAATTTTATCCATATGGCGTGACTGTATTTTGGTGCCATGTCAAGACATATCATAGCATACATTTCTTATACTTCCTCGGCCATCCTCGAATCATGATTGCCAGAGTCCAGCGCTCTTGCCTCTCCGGGGCGCTCTTTGCCCCACCATCCAAGAGCTACACCCACCGCGCCGTTCTCATAACCTCCCTGGGCCCGGGAGGGAGCATCAAGCGCCCTCTCCTCTCGGCTGATACCAGGGCTACCATCTCCGCCAGCCAGGCCTTTGGGGCGGAAATTGATGTTGATGAGGAGGTAAAGATCAGGGGTGTGGCCGACCGGCCCAGGACCCCGGAGGATGTCATCAATGTCCTCAACTCCGGAACTACCCTGCGATTTTGCTCGGCAGTGGCCGCCCTTACGGAAGGAGCGGTTCTCACCGGTGACGCCTCCATCCGCAGCCGGCCCAATGAGCCGCTCTTAAGCTGCCTCTCTGATCTCGGGGCTCAGGCTTTCTCCATACGCAATAATGGAAAAGCTCCCCTGGTGGTACGGGGAAAAATGAAGGGGGGCACGGCCCATCTGAACGGGAGTGTAAGCTCCCAGTTCCTCTCTGCTCTGCTCATCGCTTCACCCCTGTCGGAACAGGATACCCGGATTGTGATCGACGGCGAGCTCAAGTCCCGGCCCTATGCAGAGATGACTATAGATATGCTTGCCGAGGCAGGGATAAGAATAGAGGCGGGAGCCAAAGAATTTATTGTGCCGGCAGGCCAGAGCTTCCGCCTGAAGGGCTACACCATTCCCGGCGACTTCTCCTCTTCTTCTTACCCCATGGCTGCGGCTGCCCTGACCGGGAGCGAGGTGACGATCCGGGGAATGCTGCCCTCAAGGCAGGGAGACTCGGCGATCATCGACATCCTGCGCCGTATGGGGGCAGAGGTGTCCTGGGACAAGGGGAAGGGCGACTTGAGGGTCAAAGGCGGCGAGCTGAAAGGAGTGGATGTGGACGCCGGCCGGACGCCGGATCTGGTTCCCACCATCGCCGTGCTGGGAGCCCTGGCACAAGGCAAGACCACCGTCTTCAATGCCGAGCACGTCCGTCATAAGGAGACGGATCGGCTGCATGCCATGGCTGTGGAGCTTTCTAAGATGGGGGCGGACATTCGGGAGAGGCCGGACGGCTTGGAGATCGAGGGAGGCAAGCTGCATGGGGCTAAGGTGCACGGCCATCACGATCACAGAATAGTCATGGCCCTGGCTGTAGCAGGAATGGTGGCCGGGGACACGGAGATCGATACGGCGGAGTCGGTGGACGTCTCCTATCCCGGGTTCTTCACAGAGATGAAGGGACTGGGAGCGGAGGTGGAGATAGGCTGAATGAGGGAGATTGTGTGCCCCCGCCAGTAGAAAAAATAATGGGGCTGTGGATTTCTATTTTCCAAAAAACCTTCTTGCCTTTGCCGAATCAGCGTATCCTCAGCTTGGCTCCGCCGCTTCCATGATATACTCAGAGAGCTTGGTCTGGGCCGCCAGGCACCTCTCCCCGGGAATCTCCACTGGATATATTCCCGTGAGGCATCCCATGCATAGGTTCTCCTTGGGGATTCCCACTGCCTCCACCAGGCCCTCATGGCTCACATATCCCAGGGAGTCGGCGTTGATCACCGCCTCCACCCCGGCCACGGTCTTGTGGGCGGCGATCAGCTCATCCCGGCTGGCCATATCTATGCCCAGATAGCATGGTGCCATGATGGGAGGGCTTCCGATGCGCACATGAACTTCTTTTGCTCCGGCCCGGCGCACCATATCCACTATCCTGCGGCTGGTAGTTCCCCTCACTATGGAGTCGTCCACCAAGACCAGGCTGTGACCCTCGATATTGGGCCGGATGGTGTTCATCTTCAGGCGCACAGCAGTCTCCCTCATGCTCTGATCGGGCATGATGAATGTCCGGCCTATGTAGCGGTTCTTCATCAGGCACTCCCTGTAGCTAATGCCTGAACACTGATGATATCCCACGGCCAGGGTTATCCCCGAGTCGGGGATGGGGGTGACGGTGTCGGCGCAGGCGGGATGCTCTTTGGCCAGATGGGCACCGATGTTCACCCGAACATCATAGATCAGCCGCCCGTCCATGATGCTGTCCGGCCGGGCGAAATAGATGTACTCGAATATGCAATGAGAGTAGTTGGGCAGGCGGGCCAGCTGATAGGACTTCAGCTCGCCGTGCCTGATGACCACCAGCTCGCCGGGCCTCACATCGCGGATGAGCTTTCCATTGAGGGTGTCCACGGCAACGCTCTCCGAGGCCACCATGAAGCCGGAGTCGATCTCGCCAATGCACAAGGGCTTGATTCCCAGCGGATCGCGCACAGCGAGGACGGTATCTCCCCAGAGAAAGACCAGGGAATAGGAGCCCACGATCTTTTTCATCAGAGCCCGCACCGCCTCCTGAAGATCGTAGCGCAGAAGCTCTTTGGCAAAGAGGTGAGCTATGACCTCGGTATCCGATGTAGAATAGAATATGTCCCCTGCCTGCTCCAGCTGCTCCCGGAGCTGGCCGGCATTGACCAGGTTGCCGTTATGGGCTACGGCAATGGCCCCATCCTTGAATTTGATCAAGACCGGCTGGCTGTTCTCGATGTTGGACCGGCCGCTGGTGGGATATCGGACATGGCCGATGCCCACCGTCCCCCGCAAAAGGGCGATCTGGGCTTCGTCAAAAACCTCGGAGACAAGGCCCATACCCCGGTGGGTGCGTATGGCCTTGCCGTCATGCACCGATATGCCTGCCGCCTCCTGCCCCCGGTGCTGCAGGGCATAGAGGGAGTAATAAATGGACTTAGCTACATTATTGCCCGTCTCATTGAAGGAAATTCCAACAACGCCGCAGGCATCGTGCAACTTTCCGCCCCTAATAGTCTGCTTTTCTCATCCACTTGGCACTTCTCAGCTTGGCCGAGTGGCCAAATCCGCATTGAACGCAAACCTTTCTCTTGAAATTAAACGATATGCTGCCACAGCGTCTGCATCTGATATGAGAGCTCTTGTGGCGCCTGCCCATAGAAGGAGTACCTTTGCTCATCTAAAACACCTCAGGGTGAAATATATACGACATTGTCTCCACGCACGATCACAGTTCCGATATTGCGTGCCACCGCCCCTTCTGCTACCTCTTCCGTCTTTTCCAGCACCAGGTTCATGTGGATATCATAGCCTTGCAGCTCTCCCCGAAAGACCCTCCCGTCCTTCAGCTTGACGATTACAGGCCCATTCAGTGATTCATTCAGAATATCAAGCGGTCTCTGACCCATTAACCTCTCTCCAGCATTGATAACCGCAAAAGGCTTCGGTTCCAAGACGTGCTCGTTGCATATTTAAACCTATCGGGATATTCCTCAGCCCATGAAGATAAAATCCAGGCACCACCTCAAGGGAAGCGATGCCAGGAAGATCATAGCCAAGATAGAGCCCTTCCTGGAAGACCCTTCCCATCTGCGCCAATCATCTCTGGAGATGGCCGTAAGCGATGAAGGAGTCGATCTCATCTTCATCGAGGGGCGGCCATTGCTCATGATTGTGGAGGATCAGCCCTTCTTTACCGTGCTGGGGGCCATTGAGATGATGCCTTATAAGAGATTGGTGGTGGTGGACTCCGGTGCAGTGCGCTTTGTGGTCAATGGAGCGGACATCATGAAGCCGGGGATAGTATCCGCCGATCCGGAGATAGCTGTGGGCGACCTGGTGGTGATTGTGGAAGAGAGGCATAACAAGCCCCTGGCCATAGGCCGGGCCCTGGTGGCCGGAACGGAGATGAAAGGAGAGGGAAAGGCGGTCAAGTCCCTGCATCATGTGGGGGATGTTATCTGGAAGGGGCTGGAGGAGTAGAGAATGGAGAGCATCAATGAGCTTATTGGCAGGGGCTTTTCCCTCTGGCGGGACAACCTCAACCTCTGCATACCCCATCTGCTGGGATTCTTCTTCTCCCTGATGGCTCTTTTCGCCGGCCTGATGGCTGTCATATTCTCCGGCCTCTTGCCCCTGGAGGGCCTCAATGAGACCGCTCTGCAGGAGATGCAGTATGTAGAGGATATGGAGGAGATGCAGATGCTGTGGGGTCAGATGGGGGAGCATCTGGCAGGTATGGAGGGCAGCGAGATCTTGCAGATGGCCTCGGCCATTCTGGCTATCTTCATCCTGATAGCCCTGGTGGA
>CALMJN010000120.1 GCA_937864385.1 uncultured Methanosarcinales archaeon
AGTGGAGGGAACGGTAGAGGCAGGGCTGGTGGATACCACTCCGAAAACTCGCGATATGATCTCGCTGGCCCGGGGGTCGGAGGTGAAGACGAAGATCCTTCCCTCGCCCCTCTCGCTTCTGTACTCCACCCCGGCCTTTTGCAGATAAAAAGCTATATTGCCGGCTAAAATCCTTTCCCAGCTCTGCCTGGTCCAGCTATCTTTTAAAGTGATCTCCCCGTAGCGAACTAGCACTACATCCTGGGAGATCATGTCCTGATTTGAGTAGCCTTGATGGATCTCTTGATCTTCTTAACTCTGGAGCCTGCTGCGGTATATTTTTGCATCGGACCGGGCTTTTTATAGGTGGTCTCGGCCTTGGTGACCTGCCTGACCTGGCCCTTTCTGCCCTTGATCTTGACCCATTCTATGCTTCCTGTCTTTCCCATGAACTGTCCCCTGGAAAGCAGGATTTAAAAAGGTTGTGATTAGCGATCGGCAATTAGATTAGCAAAAGGCTTTTAAACAGCATATGCCAGTAAGGGCTACTGCTCTATTGGGACAGTGGGGTAGCCTGGTCTATCCTCGAGGGTTTGGGACTCTTGGACCGCGGTTCGAATCCGCGCTGTCCCATCGATTTTCCATTTACACTTACACAATTACAGTCTCTTTGCAGCAGCGGCAGGCCTGCTGCAATGCTCTGGTATCCGAGCCCGGAAAGTGATCTATGAGGCACAGCTCCGCCGGCCTGGCCCGGGAAAAGAGCCGGGATAGATCACCATGATAGACCTCGATCCGGCAGGCTCCGGCGGCCCGGGCTACCAGCACCGGCTCGCGCCCTACCATCCCTTTAGGCGTCTCCATATGCTCGATCTCCTCTATTCCCAGAGATCTTCGGTTGACCTCCAGGTTCATCAGCAGATCCTCTACCGCCGGAAGCCAGGCATCATTGAAGACCACCCTCTCCGCTCCAGCCAGAACGCACATGAGGCCCAATGTGCCCGGGCCGCATAGGCCGTCGACCACATCGCGAAGCTTTCCTCTAAAATACAGCTCCTCCAGGATCTTCATCTTGGGAGCATTCTGGCGGGAAAACTCAATATGGATCAGCGACTGTCTTTTGTATACCACCAGCTCTCCCATGAGGCTGGAGACGACATCAGCCCGCAGATCGCAGCCGGCCAAGAGCAGGTTTTTCAGAGGCTTTTCTTTCGGGTCCATGACCCCGGGAACGCCCCGGCTCTCGATAACTCCCTTGATCTCAGGGATATCCCTGACCATGGCCTCGGCTGCCGCCTTGCTGTATCTTTCGCCGACCAGAATCAGGCTGTCCCGGCCCAGGCGGGGAGGGTAGGCCAGAGGATATCCCACATCTATGAGCGGCATTCCCACGCTGCGTAGATCGTCGTCTTTGTCGCGCAGGCCGAATCCTTGCAGCAGATGAAGAGCATCGAGCATAACCGCATCCAGGGCCGCCCTGCCGCAGTAAGAGCATCGCTCCACTCTCGGGGGCAGAAGCCTTCCTGATATGTTTTTGCTTAGATTTGGCTCCGGCGGGCAGCGCCGGCAGGAGAGATACCTCGTCTGCACATCCGCTATAACCTCCTCCGCCGCCCTCAGGCAATCGCCTTTGCATACCGGGCAGATCATATCCCTTCCCGCTCCATAGACCCTCCAGCCATCGGCTGGGAGTTGTTTCTTTCTCTTGCTTTAGAAAGGTTTGTAAATGAGAAACTCATTAAGGCGGCGAAGGTGGTTTTGGACATGGCACAAAGAGGCATTAGGGAGTATGATGCTAAGCGATTGTTAGCCAGAATTCTCCCCGAGTACCTCAAAGATTTCTCCTACCGGGGCTCCCTGGCCCTGGTGGAACCTGAGACCGATCTGGAGGAGCTGGAGGCAAGAGAGCCCTGGATGAAGACCTCCCGGCTGGTGGTCAAGCCGGATCAGCTCTTTGGAAAGAGGGGTAAGCACGGCCTCGTATTGTTAGATGCAACCTGGCCGGAGGCAGAGAAGTTCTTGAAGGAGAATATGGGAGCCGAGGTCACTATCGGCACAGTGACCGGCAGACTGACACATTTCCTGATCGAGCCGTTCGCCCCTCATGAGGAGGAGTTCTATGCCGCCATCAGCTCGGATAGCGATGGCGATAATATATTCTTCTCCCAGCAGGGCGGGGTCTATGTGGAAGAGAACTGGGATAAGGTGCTCCGCTGGCATGTGGATGTGCTGGCTGGGATCCAAGGCCTGGATATCAAGTCCGATCTGCCCGAGAGCCTGGGAGAGAAGAGATCGGCCATTGATATGTTCCTGCGGGCTTTATGGCGCTTTTATTCGGAGACGGGCTTTTCCTATCTGGAGATCAATCCCTTCACCTTCCATAGAGGCAGCATTGTGCCCCTGGATATGGTGGCCAAGCTGGATGACGCTGAGGAATACTGGCAGAAAAAGAGATGGGCTGGCCTGTCATTTCCCGAGCCCTTCGGCAGGAGCCTCTCCAAGGAAGAACTGTTCATCAAGGACATCGATTCCAAGACCGGAGCCTCATTGAAGCTGACCATTTTAAATCCGGAGGGAAGGGTCTGGACTATGGTCGCCGGAGGCGGCGCCAGCGTGATTTACGCCGATACCATCTGCGATCTTGGTTTTGCCGGAGAGATGGCCAATTATGGCGAGTACAGCGGCGACCCCAATACCGAGGAGACTTATTATTACACCAGGACCATCCTGGACCTCATGACCAGGAAGAAGGATCCCCGGGGAAAGGTGCTGCTTATAGGCGGCGCCATCGCCAACTTCACCGATGTGGCTAAGACCTTCAAGGGGGTGGTTATGGCTCTGGAGGAGTACCAGGAGAAGCTTCAGGAGGCTGGAGTCAAGATCTATGTCCGCCGGGGCGGCCCCAACTATGAGCAGGGCCTCAAGCTCATGAGAAGCCTGGGAGACAGGCTGGGAGTGCCCATTGAGGTCTATGGACCGGAGACCCATATGACCAGAATTGTGCCCCTGGCCCTGGGAGGTGGATCAGCATGAGCCGCGCCTCAAAGGAGAATTACGTCTTATTCGACCGAAGCACCAAGGCTTTCGTCTACGGCTTTCAGACCAATGCCATCCAGCGCATGCTGGACTTCGATTATATCTGCCACCGGGACAGCCCCAGCATAGCCGCCATCATCAATCCCAGCCGGGCCGGCATTCACAAGGCCTTCTGGGGAAGCAAGGAGATCATCCTGCCCATGTTCAGGACCATATCTCTGGCGGCCAAGGCCTATCCCGAGGCGGATGTGATGGTCAACTTCGCCAGCCACCGCTCTGCATTTGATACCAGCATGGAGGCGCTGGCCGAGGAGAGCATTCGCGTGGTGGCGATCATTGCCGAGGGCGTTCCGGAGCGGCAGGCCCGCATCCTGGGCGCTACAGCCCGGTCCAAGGGCAAGATAGTCATCGGCCCGGCCACAGTGGGAGGCATGACCGCGGGGGCTTTTCGCATCGGCAACACCGCGGGAACCATTGAGAATATCATCGCCTCCAAGCTCTACCGGCCGGGATGTGTGGGATTCGTCTCCAAGTCCGGAGGCATGCTCAATGAGGCCTTCAATATCATCTCCCGCAACTCCGACGGCATTTACGAGGGTGTGGCCATCGGAGGAGACCGCTATCCCGGCTCCACCATGCTGGACCACATAATGCGCTATGAAGAGAATCCGGCCATAAAGATGATCGCCTGCCTGGGCGAGCTGGGCGGCGAGGACGAATACAGGATCATCCGAGCTCTGCAGCAGGGAAAGATCACCAAGCCCCTGGTGGCCTGGGTTACCGGAACCTGCTCGCCCTTTCTGCCAGCCAGCGTTCAGTTCGGGCATGCCGGGGCCAAGGCGGATACGGAGAAGGAGACGGCCCAGGCCAAGAACCAGGCCTTCCGGGATGCAGGAGCCTATGTTCCTTCCTCATTTGATGGATATGGGGATGAGGTCAGAAAGGTCTACGAGATGCTGCTCGCCAGCGGGGCTGTGGCTAAATTCGAGGAGCCGGAGGTGCCCAGGATACCGGCGGACTACAGCAAGGCCCTGGCTTCAGGGGACATCAGAAAGCCCACTACCTTCATCTGCACCATATCCGACGACAGCGGGGACGAGGTGCTTTATGCCGGAAAGAGGCTTTCTGCCGTCTTGCAGGACAGAATGGGCATCGGTGGTGTCATCGGCCTGCTCTGGTTCAAGAGGCAGCTTCCCGATTACGCCGCCAAGTTCATCGAACTGGTCTTGCAGATTGTGGCCGACCACGGCCCTGCCGTCTCCGGAGCCCATAATGCCATTGTGGCCTCCTGTGCCGGAAAGGACCTCATATCCTCTCTCTGCAGCGGCTTATTGACCATCGGGCCGCGCTTTGGAGGAGCTATAGATGACGCGGCAAGGGAGTTCAAGCATGCCCGGGAGGCTGGCCTCAGCCCGGAGCAGTTTGTGGCCGATATGAAGAAGAAAGGCATCAACATCCCGGGAATCGGCCACAAGATCAAGAGCACCAAGAATCCGGACAAGAGGGTGCAGCAGCTCATAAGCTTTGCCAGGGCCAACTTCCCCAGCACCGATCTCTTAAATTATGCTCTCCAGGTGGAGCAGCTGACCACGGCCAAGAAAGGAAATCTGATCCTCAATGTGGACGGATGCATCGGCATCCTTTTCCTGGATCTGATGACCTCCTGCGGGGCCTTCAAGAAGGAGGAGATCGACGAGGTGGTCAAGCTGGGCTATCTCAACGGCCTGTTTGCCCTGGGCCGGTCCATTGGCCTGATCGGGCATATCCTGGACCAGAAGAGGCTGGGCTCACGGCTATATCGCCATCCCACAGAGGATATCGCCTATATGATGCCCTCCGAGGAGGAGACCAGTTGCAGCCGAACAGCTTAAGTGGTAGCATCTTCCATTAATCCCTGAGGCAAGGGAAAAATGGCCAAGGGTACCATCAGCCAGAAAATTTTTTCAAGGGCCTCCGGTTCCGCCGGTATGGTGGAGCCGGGGGAGATCGTAGAGGCGGGCGTGGATTACGCCATGTCTCATGACGGCACATCGGTTTTAGCTATCAGGGCTTTCCAGGATATGGCCTCGGAGAAGGTCTGGGACCCGGAGCGGATTGTCATTCCCTTCGACCATATCGTTCCCGCCAACAACGAGACTGCGGCGGAGCTGCAAAAAGATGTGCGGGCCTGGGCCCGAGAGCAGAATATAGCTCACTTCTTCGACTCCGGGTGTGGTGTCTGCCATCAGGTCTTCCCGGAAGAGGGTTTTGCCCTGCCCGGCCTGCTTTTGGTAGGAGCGGACTCGCACTCCTGCACCTACGGAGCCTTTGGGGCATTCGGCACCGGCGTCGGGGCCACGGATATGGCCGAGATCTATTCCCGGGGGCGGCTGTGGTTCAAGGTGCCGGAGACCATAGCCGTGCGCCTTTCCGGCAGGCTCAGGCCCAATGTCTCGGCCAAGGATATCGCCCTCATGGTCATAGGCCAGCTGGGGGCGGACGGGGCGACATACAAGGCGGTGGAGTACATCGGGCCGGCGGCAGAGGCCCTCTCCATATCCGGGAGGATGACGCTGTGCAACCTTGGGGTGGAGATGGGAGCCAAGGCAGCCATAGTTCCCCCGGATGAGAAGACGGAGAGGTTTTTAGCCGGTCGGGC
>CALMJN010000121.1 GCA_937864385.1 uncultured Methanosarcinales archaeon
CTCCCGCTCCCGGCCCGAAGTAGAAGTCGGCATGGGCCCTGTACTTCAGCAGGCGCAGGTCGGGCAGGCGGACGGCCTCCCGGCAGGCCTCAGCCACGGCCTGGCCAAGCCGCTCCAGGGCCGCACTGCCGGTGCCGCCTCCGGTGTAAACTGCATCCAGGCCACTCTCCCTGACCGTCTCCTCCAGCTCCCCTTCCAGGTGGGCGACGACTCTGGAATATCGATTCCTCTTCAGATAGGCCTCCAGGCATCCCGCCAGCCAGGCCCTCTCCTCTCTGTCCCAGCGGCCGGTGACGGGAACGTCATAGCTGGCGGCGGGATAGGCCTCCTCCAGCTCGCGCGGTACGAGGGCCAGGGGTGAGGTCAGTATCAGCTCATGGAGATAGCGGCGGCGGGAGCCAATGGCATCAGTAAAGAGCCTGTGGGAGCGGGAGAGGGAATAGGGCTTTTTGGCCGAGCAGGGCAGGAGCAGCAGTACATCGCTCTTGGGAGCGGTATAGCGGCCTATGACCCTCTCCGCAAAGCGGCTGACCTCTATTCTGGCCAGGGACTCGGAGCAGTTGGCATATAATTTGCTCCGCCGGGTCACAGGCGCTCGGCGCTCCAGGTAACTGTGCTCCTGGTCGACAAGTCGCAGGGCGGCAGTCTGATCCGGGGCCACCCGCACCTGCCTCTCCACATACTCCCTCAGGCTCTCGGAGCGAACCGCCTCCCTGACAACGAGCAGCTCTTCCTCCAGCTTTTCCAGATTATGAGCCACGAGCGATTGGGCGCTAACTCCGCCGCTGTTCATCTCCCGGCAGTGCTGGCAGCGGCAGGGCAGCTCGGCCAGATCGATTGCCTTCCAGACTCCGTCGCGGGTGTGGTAGCGGCCCAGCAGGCCATCGGCCATCATGCGTATGCCGTCCAGGAGATCCATGCCCAGGTAGACCAGCAAAGCCAGGTTGGCAGGCGTGGCCAGGGCAGGGGCATAAAGAGCGGTATCGGGAGCTATCCTCTCTCTCAGGCCCGTCACTGCCGCCACCAGGTCTCGGGGATTGTTCAGGGCGGCGGCATTGCCCAGGGCATAGACATCGGCCTTCTCCGGCTTATGGATGCGGAAGGGATGGACCAGCAGGCCTTTGGGGCCATCTGTGTCCAGGGGGGGGAGCTCCAGTGCCGGCTCGGACCGCAAGGCAGCGGGAACATAGGCAGGAAATATGAGCTTTTTCTGGCTTAACAAAGCCTCTCCAGCGGATATGGCCTCATCCAGGGATGAGTAGCTGTAGACGCTGCCGGCTGTTACATAATCATCTTTGCTGATCAGGGCAGGTGTGCTGATCTGCCGCTCAAGGAGCAGCTTTCCCATGCGGGCCGGGCCGTCGCGTCGGAGAACCTCAAAGTATTTGGTCATGGCTTAGCGCCTCGCTCTGATCAGATCCAGGCGGTATTGGATTAAATACTCGATTGTAGAGGATGCCAGAATGGAAAAGCTAAAAGCTCATGCCGTATTGGCCTCTAGCAGAGATGATTTAGGATGAGGTTGATCGCGGCGGCAGCGGTGTTGATTGTCCTTGCTCTGGCTCTACCTGCCCTGGGGCAGATGACTGAGTATCAAAGGGGCGTGGCCAACGGACTGAAGATAGGGCTTTTTATGGGGGAATACTACGGCAGGGGCCAGTATGTGACAGACTATGCCGGCCAGTACAACACCTATCTGGAGGAGTACAATCAGTTCCTCTATTCCTCCTTCGCCAATAATCAGACCCTGATAAATGATTTTATGCGCTCGCCAATATCCGCATGGCCGAAGTCATCCAGCAGCGGTGTGCTCAAGCCTGATGCCAGTGGCAGGATTCTGGGCTATCCGGCTGATGCTTATTACACCGCAATAGGCGCTGTTCCCGGAACCAGTCCAAGAGACCCCAAAGCGGCTCTGCCCGGCGTATAAATAAAGGGAGCATCATAGGCAGGGGGCAGGCCAGACCTCTTTTTTTTAGGCGGTTGTGGCGCGATGGGTCAAATTTACGACGTCATTGTGGCCGGGGGAGGGCCGGCCGGATCGGCAGCGGCCCGGACGGCTGCGATGAGGGGATTGGATGTTCTGATACTGGACAAGAGCCCCTTTCCCCGCTACAAGCCCTGCGGAGGCGCTCTGTCCTTAAAGGCCCTCTCTATGCTGGACCGGCCCCTTCCCCCTCAGGTCCTGGAAAGGAAGATAACCGGAGCCAGAGTCCATTACCGGGATCTGGTGGCAGAGAGGCATAAGGGCTATGAGATCACCTGGCTCATCAATCGGAGCGCATTCGACCAGCATCTGCTGGAGAAGGCCCTCCTCTCCGGGGCCAGGGCTATGACGGAGAAAGTTCTGGACTTCCGGGACAGCGGCGAATTGGTCAGTGTCCAGACCAAGGAGGGGATTTATAAGAGCAGATTTCTGGTTGTGGCCAGCGGCTGCCAGGATGCTCTCAAGAAAAAGATCGCCGGGCCGGAAAGCAGGGAGAGCATGGGCCTGTGCCTGGTATCTGAGATCGAGACAGAGGAGGAGAGGATCGTTGAGAGTCTGGGAAGCGCTCTCGACATTCACTTCGGGGTGGCAGAAGGAGGCTACGGCTGGATATTTCCTCACCGGGGATACTACTCCGTGGGAATAGGAGGCCTATCCTCCTCTCTGCCTCATCCCCGCCAGGCCATGCGCCGCTTTTTGAGGGAGAACGGCTTTCCCGAAGGATCGAGGATCTCCGGCCATCTCATACCTCAGGGAGGAAACAGGAGAAGAGTGGCCCGGGGCAGGGTGCTCCTGGCCGGGGATGCGGCGGGACTTGTGGACCCATTCACAGGCGAGGGGATCTATTATGCTCTGGCCTCGGGCAGGATGGCCGGAGAGATGGTTGGCGATCTGCCGGCGGCAATTGTGGCCCGGTCCTATGAGAGCCGGATAGAAAAGGAATTGGGCAGGGATCTTCGCTACGCCCTCTTCTTCTCCAGGATTATGCACAGCCATCCAAGCATATTTCTGAGGACTCTAGCCCGGGAGGAGAAGGTCCTGGAAAGGTATCTTGAGGTTGGGGCGGGCCAGATGTCCTACAGGGATTTCATGCTCTGGCTGCTGCCCAGGCTTCCCCTCAGCCTGATGAGGGCAGGATGGGTCTGAG
>CALMJN010000122.1 GCA_937864385.1 uncultured Methanosarcinales archaeon
CCGAGAAAGGGACCTTAAAAACGGTGGTTTATGAATTGCAGAGATCCTGGCCGATCAGCTCAGCAATGCACGTCATATGATAAGCGGAAAAATGAATAATGCAAAAGATAATTAGCATTGAGGCCTGATGATATCAGGAGGTCGCCATACTTGGAGATAGTAGTGGGAATAAGCGGGGCATCGGGAGTGCAGTACGGCATCAGGCTGCTTCAGGTTCTCAGGGAGAAGGGCTGTATCACCCATCTGGTCTTAACCGATTCAGCGGCTAAGATCATTGGAGTGGAGACCGATTATAAATTAAGGGATGTAGAGGCCCTGGCCGATCATGTCTACCAACCCCGGGACTTTGCCGCTCCCATAGCCAGCGGATCACATCTATTCGATGCCATGGCCATAATTCCCTGCAGCATGGGAACCCTCTCCGCCGTGGCCTGCGGCTCATCAGACACCCTCATCACCCGGGCGGCAGATGTCTGCCTCAAAGAGAGAAGGAGGCTGATAATGGTGCCCAGAGAGACGCCTTTGAGTCTGATCCAGATTCGCAATATGGCTGCTGCTGCGGAGGCGGGAGCGATCATCCTTCCCGCCTGCCCCGCCTTTTACTCCCGTCCAAAGAGCCTGGATGAACTGGTAGATGTGCTGGTGGGCAGAGTCCTCGATCTCCTGGGTTTGGAAAGCGACATATATCAGCGCTGGAAGGGACAGGCATAGATGCCATTCTCTTAATGTCTGCATAAAATGAGAATCCAGCTTCGGACTTTCCCGGACTGGAGAAGAGAGGACCGCCCTCCCGTCCACCCTTCTTTTCTTTACGCCAGAGGAAACTGATCTCGAATTTCCTTGCTTCTCAATACCGGAAGATCCATCTGAGCTAGCAGCCCCTCCAATCTCCTTCTCTCCTGGGAGCGGAGGGACTTTCTATCGAGATAGGCATACGTTGCCCCCGACTTCTGACGGGCCAGCTTTAGCACATCCAGATTGAGCTTTTCTGTCTGGTAATTGGAGAAAAGGTGTCCAAAGGCCACGGAAGACTGGAATATGAGATCGGTCTCTCTGGTCACATAGTGCCCTCCACCCAGACCGAGAAAGACCGGGCTATCCTTTTCTTCCAGGGCCAGGATGGCTCTGGCTACTGCTCTGCCCGCCTGAGGATCTCGCCACTCTCTCTCAGTGCTCCCTATCTCGGCAAAAAAGCAGGGAGTCGTGACATCGGCCGGTCCGTGATGGGTGGCCTCGGCGGCTACGGCATAGCCAGGAAGAGAAATCTCGCGCAAATTATGAAGAAAAGAGCGCAGCGCAAAAGGAGCGGCAGCAGATAAGCTGAACTTTTCTTCCTCCATTATCCCGGTAAAATGGCCACCCAACCAGGGCAGGGCTGATTTTGCCTCATGGCGGCTGGCAAAGACAATCAAGTCTGGCTTTATCGACCGTGCCGCCAGCATCTCATCCAGGCGGGAGAGGGTGCTCTGCTTGCCTTCATGAATCACCAGCCTCCATCGGCCGGAGAAGACGTAACCTTCGCCAGGCTCCCAGTCCTGCAGCTTCAGGAGGCACTCAAATATATTGAGGCTTGCCGGATCGGCCCGGGAGCAGATCACGGCAATCTCGCCCTTCAATACCTAAATCTCCTTTTCGATATCCAGCATCTTAGCTACCATGGGGGCATAATCTATTTTGATGGATCTTATCTCAGTCAAAGGCATGATAACCAGCATGGGCCGCTCTTTGATCAATCCCTGCGCCGAGAGGGTCCTCAGCTCCCTGTCCATGCGGCTCTTCAGATCGGGATAACCTATGGAGAGAAAGGCCCCGAATATCTCACCGGGCTGGAGGTAGCTGAATAGAGGCGCTCCGATCCTGCGGAAGGCTTGATACACAGTGGATAGATCCTCACGATCGTGACCGTGTCTGATCTTGACCTGATAAAATGACATCAACTCGCAGCAGATCTTCTGCCAATCCACATAAGCCTCCCGGGATAACAGGCCGCTCTGGAAGAATTTTGTCCTCTTTCCGGAGATGGTGGGGCGGGATATGCCTGTTCGGCGGGACAGCTCCAGATCGGAGAGCATGGGATACTTGACAAAGGCGTAGAGGGTGAGCTTATCCTTCTCGGTGAGGCGCCCTTCATCGTTCAAGGCCTCTTTAGGTGGCATGACCTGGACCGGAAGATCGGATCGGCTCAGGTCGAAAAGGCCGTCCACAGCCAGAGCGGCATCTGCAGTGTAGCTGGAAACCTGGAAAGGATAATGGAAATACTGGATATCCTCCACGAAGTCGTTATGATGGTATTCATCGATGATGGGATCGAAGTTCAACCGAAAATCAGTGAGGCTGCGGGAGTAGAAGATTGATACCGAATCAGTATCTGTAGCAGTGTGGGAGACGCAATTGGGGTGACTCAGCCATCTCTGGTAGGGGGGAGACAGACGTCTTACCTCGAAAGGTGCAGTCGGACTGTACTTAACGAATACTGAGGTCAGGATTTCGGCACCGACAGCTTCTCCGGATGGAACATTTAAAAGTTTTATCAGCTTCCAGTCTCTAAACTTTCTTTTGCTCTTGAAGATGGTAGAGCGATCAACGCCAATGTTTGAAGCGAGATCTATGTCGCTGAGCCCCGGATATCTGGCAAGACCGTAAAGAACTAACCTCTCCTTTGATGTCAATTTTAGCTGCATTCAAGTATCTTATACATTTTATAAGTATTTATAGCTTGCCTAATCCTTTATTTTCAGATATATCTATCCTTCATATGCGGAGCATCAAGAGATGATTTTTTTCCAGAATACAGCCAACCAACAGGCAGAATGCACTAATGATCCTTTGATACGATCTGAAATGGCAGAGCAACATAAGCATCTTTTCGAAGAGAGAAGGGTCTATCGTGGCCTGGAACCACAATATCCGCAATCTCCATTATTCGGACCATGCTGGCCAGGGCCAGATTGCGGTCGGTATGCAGAGCCGGAGGGACCTTTTTCAGGTAATTCCCCATGGTGGGAAGCGCGTCGCCGGCCAGGACAACAGTCTCTTCTGCCCGCACCACCACGGAGATGCTATCCGGGCTGTGGCCGGGGGTAGCTAAGACCCGCACTCCTG
>CALMJN010000123.1 GCA_937864385.1 uncultured Methanosarcinales archaeon
AATAAAAATTTAGATTAAACCGATGAATATATAAATCAGCATCTGGAGGCAGAAATGGTAAATATCACCATTAAAAATCTCACGTTCAGCTACAACAGCCACATGATTCTCGATGATATCAACCTGGTCATCGAAAACTCAGAGATCTTAAGCCTGGTTGGGCCCAACGGCTCGGGAAAAACCACTCTCATCAAGTGCATAGATCGCATTCTCAAGCCCAAGGGCAGCATCCTTCTCGACGGCCAGGAGATTGAGAGAATGAGTCGACAGGATGTGGCCAGGAAGATCGGATATGTCCCCCAATCCAGCTCGTCTCTACTGGCCACTACGGTCTTTGATACCGTTCTCATGGGCAGAAGGCCACACATCGGCTGGAGGGTCGGAGACGAGGATCTGGAAAAGGTAGCTGAGGTTCTGGAAAAGCTGAAACTGGATGATCTGGCTATGCGTGACTTTTCTCAGCTTTCCGGCGGGCAGAAGCAGAAGGTTCTCATTGCCCGTGCCCTGGCCCAGGAGCCGGCAGTGCTGCTCCTGGACGAGCCCACATCCAACCTGGATATGCTTCATCAACTGGAGGTGATGGAGACGGTAAGCACCCTGGTCAAAGAGAAGAAGATCTCGGCAGTAATGGCCATCCACGACCTCAATTTAGCCTCTCGCTTCTCGGACAAACTGGTCATGCTTAAAAATGGTAAGATCTATGCTGCCGGTGGGCCGAAGGCTCTTCTTAATGAATACAATATAGGAAATGTCTACGGCATTGAGGCTATGATTTTAAATGCCCTGGGCAGGCCGTACATTGTCCCCATCAGGTCGTCCAGCGCTGGGATGGCATGCGACTAGCATCCTCTGGTTTGAATTTTTTAAAAAAAAAAATTATTTAATTATCGCCTCCAGCCTGCGGTTGACCTCATCCCAGTTCACTATATTCCAGAAGGCCTCCAGGAACTTGGCCCTCTCGTTCTTGTAGTCCAGATAGTAGGCATGCTCCCAGACATCCACCACCATGAGGATGCGAAACATGGGATAGACGTTCACATTGTGCTTCTCTATCTGCATGATCATCGGCCTGCCGGTCATGCCGCACCAGGCTAAAGCCGCCCAGCCGGAGCCCTCAGTGCTGGCGGCAGCAGTGGTAAACTCCTTCTTGAAGCGCTCGAAGGATCCGAACTCCTTCTTCAGGACATCAGCCAGAGTGCTGCCGGGCTCCTTAGCCGCCTTGGCGGCAGGGGCGAGGTTGGACCAGAAGAGGCTGTGCAGCACATGGCCTCCCGCCTGGAAGGATAGCTCCTTCAGCGTGGCCTTCATATCCAGGTCCGAACCGGCCTGGCGGGCCTTTTCCAGCTTATCCAGAATGGCGTTGGCACCATTGACATAGGCGGCATGATGCTTGTCATGATGCAGCTGCAGCTGGCCCTCGGAGATGAATGGCTCCAGGGCATTGTAGGCATAGGGCAGTTCGGGGAGGGAGTAAAGTTTCTTGTCAGACATATCCAATCACCTTTTTTTAAACATGAAGCATCCAAATGCCAAGGGTCTTAAAAAAGAAAAATTAACCGTTCCTGTTTATTGCTATTTGATCCGCCATTCAACACGTGGGGATTATCTTGTAGATGCCGGACTTAATCGATCCTTTCAGGAAAATACGCATGGAAATATTCGCGGCCCTTTACGGAAATTATTCTGGCCGCTGAAAAGTTATCAGCAAAAGGGGCAAGATATTGGCACCCGGCTA
>CALMJN010000124.1 GCA_937864385.1 uncultured Methanosarcinales archaeon
AGGCAGCGCTGCACCATGCTATCATGGATGAGGGGAGCATCACACAAATCCATCTGGAAGAGACCATTCCCAAGGCCAGAAAGGAGTACCGCTAGCCCCCCAGAGAAATGTTCTCTTGAGAGCTATGATGCCCTAAAGGAAGCCCTTTTGTACCTTTAAGGCTATTGTCCAATAGGACTCACCATGTGGCAGGAGATTTTAGACAAGTTCAGGAGGTACCCGGCTCAGGAGAAGGTCATCCGGCTCATACTGCAGAGGGGCTTCCAGATCAATGAGCAGGCCCGGGTGGTATCGGGGGGGATTGAGATTCCCCATGCCCAGATCGCCAAGGAGCTGGATGTGGACCGCCGGGTGGTGGACACCACCGCCCAGGCCATTCGCGAGGATGAAGGCCTCTGGCGGATATTCCGCAATGTTCACTCCATGACCTTCCTGGGAGATGTGGCTCCCATCCTGGGACTGGGCGTGATCGAGATCACCCCCGTCGATGCGGCCAAGACCGGCCTCCTGGGGGATGTGGCCAGCGCCGTGGCCAGGCACGGCCTATCCATCCGCCAGGCCATCTCCGACGATCCCTATTTTGTGGAAAGCCCCAAGCTGACATTGATCACCGAGGGCAGGATTCCGGGAGATCTGGTGCGCCTGCTCATGGAGATCGAGGGGGTCAAGAGGGTGACGGTGTATTAGTAGCCCTCCCAGGCTGCTGGAGCTATCAAAAATCCTCTGCCACTTGCCTCGCCCTGGTATCTTCCGGGTATCCTGTTCACCATCATGGAGATCGAACTCTGACCAGCCGTCTCCCTCTTCCCCGAGACCGCCAATATCCTAGTCGCCCCAGTGGAGGTTATGGCCTGAGCCATCAACAGCCACCCAGAATTGCAGCGCCATAAGGTCCTATTCATCAGCGCAACTACTCCCGCATCCTCAGCCGCTTGAGCCGGAGCATCACCGAGCTGGAATTGCGCCAAGTTCAACACCCTCTTTTAGCTCATGACCTTCTTGCAGGAGAAACACCACAACTTCCTGATTGTGGAATACTACCCCCTGGCCCTATAAGAAAACCTGTGGAGAAAGGTAGGCCGCCTGGCCCGGGCCCTCAAGCAGACATCAAGGGAGGCCACGGTCCTGCTTCTGCACCCCGGCTCTGGCCCCCCTCCAGCAGGAGATGGAGATAGCTTGGCTGACCGAGCGAGCATTTTGCATCTACCGCGAGGCAGGTTTGGCGGATTTTTCTCACCGCCTAAACCGCTATTACAGATGCAATTCGGATTCTCGTTAGAGCAGGATATGCGGTCTAAAAAATGGTTCCGAGATGGAGGGGATAGACCGAGTCATCCTCCTCATCGGATTTCTTTCATGGTAAGGAAATGCCAGAGATAACTCTAAAAGCATTATCAAGAATTATAAATTAATGTTCTAGAGCACAGGATTTTTCTATCGATTGAATAAGTTTAATCCCATAGTAGA
>CALMJN010000125.1 GCA_937864385.1 uncultured Methanosarcinales archaeon
GCCAGCGGCGGGGCCTCTACACCCCAGCATATACTGGAGGGCTTTACCCTGGCCAAGGCCGACTCGGCTCTGGCGGCGGGGATGTTCCATCGGGGAGAGTACACTGTGGGGCAGGTCAAGGACCATCTAGAAGCGGCAGGGATAAGGGTAAGACGGTAAAATGGGAAAAAGCGGAACCGAAAAGGACTGGAAAGGCCTGGATGGAGGCCTTTTCCGCTCCCGATGAAAGAGAGGACTCCACGGTCCTTCTCGGATCCTCGACAAAAAAAAGCTGTTAACACAAAATTCTCAAATGGCCTGGATCTCCTCCTTGGTGGCGATCTTGACCTTCTTCTCCCCCAGCACCTTCCTCGCCTTGGCTATGTCGTCCACCCGCAGGATGAGCATGGCCCTCTGGGCTTTGGCGGTGACAAAGGCATAGGCATAGTCCACATTGACCTCATTCTCGCCCAGGGTGTTTACAATCTCGTACAGCCCTCCGGGGGTGTCCTTCATCTCCACGGCCAGGACATCGGTCATGGATACGGTGAATGAATTGTCCTTTAAGACCCTGTAGCCCTTCTCCGCATCATCCAGAACCATCCTTATGACTCCAAAGTCTCCCGCTTCGGCTATGGTGAGAGCCCTGATGTTCACGCCTGCATCTGACAGGGTCTTGGCGACCTTGGCCGTTCTGCCCGGCCGGTTCTCCACAAAAAGGGATATCTGTTTGATCTCCGACATATGATTAGCCTCCTACACCTTGCGATTATCTGTGACTCTCTTGGCCTTGCCCATGGAGCGGGGTATGGTGCCCGGCTCGACCAGGTCCACCTCGGCGGCTATGTTCAGCACGCCTTTCAGCTCTTTGGAGACCTTTTTCTTCAAACTCATCAGGTCTCCTATCTTGTCCGAGAAGCCCCTCTCGGTCAGCTCCACCCTCACAGTCATCATATCCAGGGGCCCCTTGCGGTCCACCAGTATCTCCCAGTGGTCTCCGACCTCGGGGATATTCATCAAGACCGATTCTACCTGGCTGGGGAAGACGTTGATGCCCCGTATGATGAGCATGTCGTCCGTCCGGCCCAGTATTTTCATTATCCTGGGATGGGTGCGGCCGCAATCGCAGGGCTCGCTGTCCATGATGGACAGGTCTCCGATGCGATAGCGTATGAGGGGCAGGGCGAATTTATGAAGCGTGGTGAATACCAGCTCTCCTCTCTCGCCGTCCTCTACCGCCTCCCCTGTCTTGGGATCTATGACCTCGGTCAGGAACATGTCCCCCCAGACGTGAATGCCCTTCTGGACATAGCACTCGGTG
>CALMJN010000126.1 GCA_937864385.1 uncultured Methanosarcinales archaeon
AATAATTAAATAAAAATGAGTACAAATAAGAAGAATAATAACGATTCTATGCTGCTCTGCGATCCCCTGTTGATAGGTAATAATTGAGCTGGTCGGAGATTATGTCCCTTAGATTGGATTTGACGCTGAAGCCAATGCCTTTGATCTTTCTGGCGTCTGATAGGAGTATGGGAACCTCAGCCGGTCGGAATCTCTTAGGATCGAAATTGACTTTGATTTCACCCTTTTGGGTATGAACGACTATTCCGGCGTCTTCCAGTACGAACTCCAGCTCCTCGCGCAGCATCATCTCATCAAGCCTGGTTCTCTCAAAATTCATTCCAAAGATGCTCGAGTTCTCCATGACAAGCGGCTCAGTCACAGCTTTATCCCCGGAGAAGGTCTCGATCTTATTTATCTCATAGCCGGCGCCTTCCAGACTCAAGAGCAGAAAGCTGATGACCGAGTTGGTTCTTTCCGATCCCTGGTTGTAAACGGCCCCGTATTCTCCCTTCTCTGCCAGAATGGTATAGCCATCAATTATGTCCGAGACATGACTCCAATCCCGGAAGGCATTGACATTTCCGATGCTTAAGGATCCGATCTCGCCAAATTTCAGCTTCATGACCTGGCTGGTTATGGCTGAGGTCACAAACATCGCCCCCCTTCCCGCTCCCTCATGATTGAATGCCCTGGACACAACTGCCTTGATGCCATATGAATGCCAGTAATTTCTCATCAGATAGTCGCCGTAGACCTTGCTCACGGCATAGGGGGACATCGGTCTGAGGGGATTTTCTTCGGATATGGGAATCTCAGGAATTCTATGAGGCTCTGGGAACACCGATCCATATCGGCTTTTTGCTCTGTCGTACTGCTGGGAGGAAGAGATGACCAGGCCGTATTCCTCGCTGCTCCCGGCAAAGACGACAACCGGATCAGCGTCTTTAAGCCGGATAGCCTCTAGAAGATTGGCCGTCCCGCAGCAATTGGTGCCCATTGTCTCCAGAGGATCGGAAAATGACCTGGGAATGAAGGACTGTGCGCCGAAATGAAATATTATATCCGGAGAGCTTATAGTAATTGCATTCCCCAGGCTGGAGATGCTCTCAAGGTCTCCCTCAATGAGATTGATGCCCTTGTCAATCTTTTGTCTCTTGATATTGTATGGAATCTGCCCGTCGGAACGTCTTCTAACCAGACCATATACATTGGCGCTTCTATCGATTAGCTCTCTGGCAAGGAGTGAGCCAACAAATCCGCTGATCCCGGTTATCAGGATATTCTTATTCTTGCAGCCCATGTGAATTCAATCCTGTTTATAATAACATTGATAGAGAAGGATGGTCGATGAGATCAAGATAGTTCCTACCTTCAAATCCATGCAGCATATTATCGCTATCCCACGCTGAAAGAGGATTTAAAGCTAACCCCCGTCCGCCCGGTTGTCAATCCTTCCGCCCATCGATTCTCCATGAGATCAGCTTTATAAATAATCCTGCTTATGAGAGACAACTCAAGAAATATGAGCCGGGCCTGGGCAGGAAGACTTATGGCGTGGAATTGATGGATGGATCAAAATAGACAAAGGAATGATAGATGAGTCAGAATAGATAACGGAATTGAGTGTTCAATGAAGATATTACATACCCCAGTTCGGCTTTATGCCACAGGTGGTGTAGAGAGCTATGTGCTCAACCTCACCAGATCGCTGGCTGACCTGGGCCATGAGGTCAAAGTCATCTGTTCTGAATCGGATAAAGATATGGACTGCGATCCGAGGGTATCAGTGGAGACTCTCAGAAGCTGGGGCCGGATTGCCAATACCAATATCACGCCCGGGCTTCCTCTGGCGCTTCTAAAGGAGGATTTCGATATCATGCACACTCATCTGCCCACGCCCTGGAGCGCTGACTGGAGCCATATCGCCTGCCTGGCTAAAAAGAAGCCTTTGATCTTGACCTACCACAACGACATAGTGGGATCGGGCATTGCCCGGCATCCGGCCAGCCTTTACAATGCCACAGCGCTCAATCTGCTCCTGAAGAGATCGGCCAGGATTCTGGTGGCCAGGCCCAGGCATGTCTCTTTCCGTCTAAAACCCTTTATGGATAAGGTGGAATTCGTGCCGGTGGGGGTGGATATAAAGCTCTTCCATCCCCGGGAGAGGAAGCCTGAAGGAGACATATTCTTTTTGAGCGTCCTCGATGCCTTCCACAGCTACAAGGGGCTGGATGTTCTGCTGGGGGCACTGAATGCGGTAAAAGAGCAGATCCCCCAGGTCATGCTGGTGGTGGGTGGAGGAGGGGAGCTGCTGGAGCATTACCGGCAGCGGGCCAGGGAACTTGGCCTGGAGAGAAATGTGAGATTTGAGGGACGCCTCTCCCAGGAGAGGCTCCTCGAGATCTACAATGGCTGCAAGCTCTTTGTGCTCCCTTCCCTCTCCGCCGAGCAGGAGGGATTCGGAATTGTGCCTCTGGAGGCCATGGCCTGCGGCCGACCGGTGGTGGTCACCGATATAGTGGGTGTGGCCGAGGATGTTGGCTGAACTGGAGCGGGGATCGTTCTGAAGCAGGCGGATGAAG
>CALMJN010000127.1 GCA_937864385.1 uncultured Methanosarcinales archaeon
AATCTATCGCCAATTAATACTGGATCAGTCAAATGTAATACTGGTGTTTTCATGAAGGACGTAGGAATACTTGTGCTCGGGCATGGTTCCAGCCTGCCCTATAATAAAGAGCTGGTGGAATCGCTGGCCCAAATGATCGGCAAGAACCATCCAGGCCCGGTTAGGACGGCATATCTCAATATGAACCAGCCCACCATTCCGGAGGGACTCAACAGCTTTAGAGAGACCAATGTATCCAAGATCATAGCTCTGCCCCTCTTTCTGGCTCATGGCGTGCATACCCGCCAGGATATTCCCCAGGAGATGGGCATAGATCCAAACAGGCGCAGAGGCCTTCTTAATATAGGCGGTAAAGAGGTCGAGGTCATCTGCGCTGAGCCGCTGGGCGTGGACGAATGCATCGCTTTACTGGCATGCAAGAGGGCAGAAGAGGCTCTCAGGTAGCCGTCCTCGATACCATCCACGGGGCTGCCGTCATTGCCCGGAAGATGGTGGAGCGGGGATGGCAGGCGGAGGCCTTCGAGGTATATCACCATAATCCGGACCTGTCCTCCTTCGACTTGATCGTCTCCCCGGTGCATCTCTCACCGCATAATCCTGCCCTGGAGGAGGCCAGGAGAGAAGGAAAGGCAGTGATCTCCCACCATCAAGCGGTGGGCGATCTTCTGAGGCAGTGCTCTCCGGCAGGCGAGATCTTTGAGGTGACAGGCACTCACAGCAAGACCTCAACTGCCCTCTTGCTGGCTCTCATCCTCTCCCGCCATAGAAAGGTCATCTCTCATACCACCCGCGGCCTGGAGATCTGGCAGGACGGCAGATCCACCATACTGAAAAAGGGCCTCTCCATTGCTCCGGCCAATATCATCCGCGCGGTGCAGGCGGCAGAGGATAGCGGCGTTGCATCGCTTATATGCGAAGTATCTCTGGGAGGCACCGGCCTCGCGGACTATGGTATTCTGACCAGCCTCTCCGGAGACTATATGATTGCATCCGGCAGCAAATGGGCAAGCACGGCCAAGCTGCAGATGCTCTCCCTGGCCAAGAAAGAAATGAAATTCATAGCCGATAGAAAGACCAGGATATCCGCTGATCACCCATTTGGCATAGGCAGCGACATATACGCCTGCCCGGACCGGCTGGTCTTGGGGAAGGAGGAAGCTATATTGGATCTCGGGGCGGATCTGGACTTTCCGGCATACCAGACGGCAATATCTGCTGCAGCCGCTGCCGCTAATGCTGCAGGCGTCCGGTGCAGGGATATCGCTGAAGCTCTCTATGGCTTCGATGGCTTTCCCGGTCGGATGAAGATCCGGCGGGAGGGTAGCCAGACCATATTCGACTGCTCCAACTCCGGTCTCAAGGTAAGAGATGTGCAGCGGGCTCTGGATAGAGCACGGGGTACCGACCTGGTGGCAGTGGTGGGAGAAGACTCCAAGACCGTATGTGAGGGCATGGACATCCCTGCTCTGTCTGATCTGCTGCGCCGGAGAAAAGGCGAGCTGTCCAGGCTTATTCTGGTTGGCGAGAGGCTGCAATCCCTGGCAGAGGAGCTGGGGGCGGAGGCCGCCGCAGACCTGGAAGAGGGGCTGGAGAAAGCCCAAAAGAGCCGTCCCAAGAGGCTGCTCTCATCTGTGAAAAGCTTTAGGTGATTGAAAAATGGCAAGCGAAGTGCAAAACTTGACTGTGCTTCATCCCAGACCCAGCTCCATTGTGGCCGCGCTGTACACTCTCCGCGACCTCGGAGCCGAGGTGGTCATACTGCACGGCCCGAGCGGATGCTGCTTCAAGCATGCCCGTCTACTGGAAGAGGACGGGGTAAGGGTTCTGACCACCGCTCTGGACGAGGCAGGATTCGTCTTTGGAGGGCAGCGCCCTCTCACCGCTCTCCTGAAAAAGGCCCAAGAGCTCTTCCATCCCAAGCTCATGGCCATCTCAGGTACCTGTAGCAGCATGATCATAGGTGATGATCTGCATCAGGCAGTGCTCAATGCCGAGCTGGACATTCCGGTTCTGGAGGTTGAGGTTCACGCCGGCTACAGAGACAATACCAAAGGAGTGATCCTGACTCTGGAGGCGGCCAGGGATAAGGGCATCATCGACCAGGGCGAGCTGGACCGGCAGAAGAAGCTTCTGGAGAAGGCCACGCTGGTGGAGAAGCTCTATGGGGCAGCCAGCAGCGAGTATCTTCCTCCGGAGAGAGGAGACATAAAGTACGAGGCGGCATCCAGGCTCCTGGAGCTGATCCGAGAGGGAAAGAGGGGCCTGAATATCCTCAATGCCAAGAAGGAGACTGCCTATATGTTTGCGGATATCACCGCCGCCGTAGCCGAGATAGCCGGGAGCCAGGTGGACAGCCTGGCCAATCTGGACGATAGGGTCGGCCTGCCCAAGGTGAGAAGGGATGCTCAGAATATCGCCCGCGAGCTGGAGGCGAGGGGGGTAAAATATGATCTCATCGGTGGGCTGGACGAGTACCCGGTATCAGGCGAAGCGGTGCAAGAACGGGCGGCTCTTAAGCATTATGATTTTGCAGTTGTCTCCGGAGTGCCCCATGCCATTCCCGCCTCGGCTTTAGAGGGAATGGAGATCTTCTCCATAACCAACGGCCCCAGGCAGGTCAAGCCGTTAAGGGATTTGGGCCACCAGCATGTAGTGGTGGAGCTGGATCTGCATCCCAAGACCATGGGAGTGACCCATCTGGTGGAGTCGGAGTTCGGGGCCACATTAAGAGCCCTGAACAAAGGCGAGGCTGGAGCAGGCTGAAAGGAAAGAAAAAGGATTAATGGCTTAGCTCTATTTTTTTAATTATCATTTCGAGTTTTAAATGGCCTTGGGCAGCTCGGTGAGAAGGGCATAGATGATAAAACCCAATGTGCCTATGATGCCTATGCCGGCCATGGAGATCTTGGCAATCATATTAAACTCCTCTCGGGTCGGTTTTCTGGCCAGCTTCAAGACCCTCATGTACTCTTCCAGCTTGGTGGAGGGCATGGTTATGCCCAGATCCATATCCTCCAGATCCAGCTTGCCTCTGACATCCAGCTTATTCTTGAGATCGAGCTTGTCCCGGAAGGAGCTCGTCTTCTCAGCTTCTTTTGTTCCCTCGCTCATTCAGGCAGGGAAAGGAACTGGTTCTATAAAAAACCTTTCGATCCTTTGGGCCCGATATAAAAACTCCAATCTGCATCTAAACAGGGGCAAGACGCCTTTTTGGTGCAGAGATCGCCTATTATGCTGCTTCCAGGCAAAAATGCAGCTATCAGCGGGCATTGGTCCTGAGCCGCTGGGGCAGGGGCGGGATGCGGGCAATATCTGCTCGCTCCCCCCTGTCTTCCAGTGCTCTCCCCAACTCAATCCTGTGATCCCTGCTCTTTCACCCTCTTCTGATGCCGGTACATGATGGCCAGAGCATCGGCCACCTCCTCCGGAGTGGAAAAAACCGGGATTGCAGCCTTCTCCATCTTGATCACATCAGCCAAAGCAAACTCCTTTCCCGCCACGCAGGCGATGATCGGCTTGCCCTTGTAATCTATTGACTTAAGGGAGTCCACGTAGCTGTCCAGAATCTCCGCCTGCAATACCACAATGAAGCTGCCCACATCTTCGCTGTCCACGCCAATCTCAATGGTCTTTTTCACCGTCTCGGCATCCTGGCTGAAGGTATAATCGACGGGATTCATGCCGCAGACATAATCGGGCAAAAGCCGCCGTAGCCGTTCCTTGAGATGTGGCTCCAGATCAGAGAGCCTCATACCGTTGTCGGTGATAGCGTCAGCGGCGATGACTCCCAAAGAGCCGGCATAGGTGATGATGAACACCCCCTCCCGGTCCGGCAGGGGCTGCTTGGATATGGCCCGGGCCAGGCCGAACATGTGCTCGTAGTCCCTGGCCCGGATGATGCCCGACTGGCGGAAGGCAGCGCCGAAGACCTGATCATCCCCGGCCAGAGAGGCGGTATGGGAGGCCACAGCCTTCTTACCTGCGTCGGTTCGACCGGACTTGAGGACGACTATGGGCTTGTCTTTAGTTATGCGCCGGGCCACATCTATGAATCTGCGGCCTCCTTTCACCGACTCCAGATACATGCAGATGACATTGATGTTCTTGTCTTGGCTTACTGCTTCCAGTATATCGGTCTCATTTATGTCCAGCTTATTGCCGATTGTGGCAATGATCCCGAAGTCCATGATATGCCTCAGGCCCCAGAGCATTCCCGCCGCGCATACCCCTGCCTGAGAGACCAGGCCGATGTTGCCCATGGACAGAGCGTCCACTATGCCTATGGACTGGACCATGCTGCAGTGGGTGTTGATGATGCCGGAGCAGTTGGGGCCCAGAAGACGCACGCCATAACGATCGGCGATCTCCTTCATAGACAGCTCTATCTTCTTGCCCTCATCGCCCAGTTCAGCAAAGCCGGCCGACTCCACCACAATGTAGCGCACCCCGCACTTGCAGCACTCCTCCACCACATCCGGAGTCACCCCTGCCGATACCAGGACTATGGCCACATCCACCGGCTCAGGAACGGCGCTGATGCGGGGATAGGTCTTGTGCCCGCAGATCTCATCGGCCCGGGGGTTGATGGGATAGAGCTTTCCCCCGAACTTGTGGCTGACCAGATTGGTGAAGACATTCCAGCCCAACTTTCCCGGCGTGCCGGAGGCACCTATGACGGCAATGCTCTTGGGATAGAAGAGGTCGTGAAGGTCGACGCTTGCTCCTGCCGCCGGAGGCTTTGGCCGGGGAGGGCCCAGGATGATGCGGGCGTCGACCACACAGTAGCCATCCGGATAAAGGAAGACGGGATTGAGATCCATCTCCGAGATCTCGGGATTGGCCAGAACAAAATCGGATATGGAAAGGATCAGCTTTTCCAGGGCGGGGATATCGGCAGAATAGCCGCGGTAGCCCTGCAAGAGGGCATAGCCCTTGATCTCCTCTATCATATCCCGGGCATCGGAGGCTGATATGGGCAGAGAGCGGAAGGAGACGTCCTTCAAGACCTCCACGAACACACCGCCCAGGCCGAACATCAAAACCGGCCCGAAGGTGGCATCGTTGGCCACGCCGATGATCGCCTCCACTCCCGGCGGGGCCATACTCTGCACCGATACTCCTTCCATCTTCTGCTCCGAGAATGCTCTGGCCATCTCCCGCCAGGCCGCTCTCACCTCATCGGCCTCCTTTAAATTCAGCTTGACTCCGCCGGCGTCTGATTTGTGTACTACCTCGGTGGAGAGCACCTTCATGGCCACTGGTGAGGCCAGGGACTGAAATATTGCCACCGCCTCCTCCTCAGACCTCGCCAGCTTCGCCCCGCTGGTGGTGATGCCCAGGCTCTCCAGAACCGCTTTGCTCTCGTGTTCCATGAGGTAGGTCCTTGCCTCATCTTTGGCTTGATTTATGATCTCTTTATATCTCTCTGCCATTTTAACCCCAGGATATTCCTGCTCCCTTCTTTGGGAAGACAGGCAAGCATAGTTCATTTTATGTTTAAACGGTTTTTCCTTCTGCCTTGTCCATCTGAAAAG
>CALMJN010000128.1 GCA_937864385.1 uncultured Methanosarcinales archaeon
AGTGCCGCGAGTTGCGTGCCGATTCGCTGCTCGCGGACGCGCGCGAGCGGGGCGTGACCTACCGCGGCCGCGGCAACGAGCCCGGCTGGATGGTCGAGATCGGGCCCGGCCAGCGCCTTTCCTTCGTCACCAACTACGGCGAGCAGCGCTACGACGTCGAGGCCACTACCGGGGAAGGCGGAGGCGAGACCGGCCTGTACTACGGTGACTACTGGGAGGATGTTCTGGGAGACCACTGGAACAGCCTGCAGTCTGAGGTCATGAACCCGCGCTTCCGTGAGGGCGACTTCGCCGGCGGCGTGATTGCCGGCCTTGAGGAGATGCAGCGGCTGATCGAGGAGGATGCAGCATCCGGAGACGGGGCTGGTGGGGCAGGGGCGGCGCTGGGCTCGACAGTGCTTCTGGCAACTTTCGTCGTTGTGGGCACACTCGTCGCGTTGTTTCTCTTCATGGCTCGTCGAAAGAGCCAGGCGAGGCGAGCAGCGCTGCGACAGAAGGCACTGCTGGCAAAGCAGGCTGCGGCATCGGGCATCAACGAACTTCTTGAGACCGTTCAGATGCTCACCATCAAGGTGGATGTGACGGCAAACAGGGTCGCTGCGGAGGACGGAACATCGCTGCATGCCGGGCTGCTTGAAGCCCGACGCCTCGTCGACCGCAGCTCTCTCACGTACAGCGAACTGTCGCACAGCGCGGGTGACCCGGGGAATCCCAAGCTGGGAGAGGCGGAGCTCGGAGCTATCGAACCCGAGTATCGCGCCCTCTTGGAGAATCTTCGCCAGGCACGGGAGGCCGTCAAGGGTGTTGAAGGGCAGATTGGCGTTGTGCAGCAGACGGTCGACTCGTTTCCCGGCAAGGTCTCCGGCGTGAACGTAGCCATGGAGCAGGCTGTCCTGAAGCAGGACGCGTTGACGCAAGCCGGCTTCAATGCGGAGTACGTCGGTGACCTTGTCGAAAAGGCGCGCGCGACTCTTGACATGGCGCAGGACCTTGCATCGAAGAAACGGTTCAGGGAAGCGGTGGAGTATGCTGACCTCGCCGGAGTTCAGGCACAGCAGGCAATTCAAGCTGCGGACGAGCTACCCCAGAAGAAGAAAGAGGCTGAGGCTGCCATCCCGGCCCTTGCCGCTCGGATCAGCCTGGTGACGGCTCGCATCGCGGAAGGGCGCACCCTGTTCGAGAAGCTGGCGGCGGAGTATGCGGAGACCACGTGGGTGGCCGTCCGTGGGAACGGGACGGAAGCGGACAACCGAGTCGACTGGGCCAAGGGCGCGCTGGAAGATGCTGTCCAGCGCTTCGTAGGGTGCGGGGGTGCTGTGGTATTTTTCCCGGTTGGCTTCCAGCCGGGCTAACTCGGCATCAATAAAATCACTGATGCCAGAGCGGCTCTCATTCCCATCATTGTATATCCCTACCGACGACATATTCAAGTGCGAATTCGGAGGAATATATGTCACACCATGTTTATAAGTCTTTTGTTATAATTATTAAGATTTAGAATTAAGATGCTTTTAAAAATGGAATGCCATTAAAATTGCCGAAAGTGATTATGCAGGCTGCTGCATTGTGGTTCCTGGCAGAATTTGAATACTGGATAAAAATATGTAAAAAAGGATGAAGGGGTGGGGGTAGATCTCTAGCAGTCTATGCCATCGCACCCCCTCCGCTCCTTGCCCGGAGCGACCTTCTCATGCAATTTGATAAGCTTGTCCGCCTCGAAGGTTCCGGTGAACCTCTGGTGGGCCAGGATGTTCTTCTGGAATATCTCATGCCAGCTGGAGTCCGTGCCCCAGGTGCCGTTGAAGGCATTCTTGGTGTCGATTCCCACAAGCATGGCCGGCGACTTGAGCTTGAGGGCTGCCGCCTCCGTGCTGTTATTCGAGCCGGAAGTGACATCGGTGGTGGCCAGAAATCCCGAGGATTCCCTCTCTATCTCCGATACGGAAAAGGCCTCATTGACATTGGCATCTATGCCGCCGTACAGCTTCCTGGAACTGATCTCCTTGACCCCCGTCAGGGGAGTCTGGCCGGTATAAGCCATCTTGGTGCTCTCATAAAAGTTGAGGGGCATCTCCTTCTCTTCTCCTACAGGCCGCAGCAGCTTGCCTGCCCTCTCGGACATGGCCCTCTCCGCCTCCAGAGAGATGTCTCCCTCCCCGGCCATGGCCTCATTGAAGACCAGGGCGATCTTCTTGTTCACCATGGAGGTGCTTATGTCCACCACTCCCGTGCCCTCTATCTTCTGGGCCTCGCAGAACTGCTCATACTGCTCCGGCTCGGGTATGCCCCCGCCCCTGATCACCACGCAGACCAGATTGCTCTGGTCCTCCACCACCACGCCGGTGGAGGTCTTGCCCATGACCGTGGCCAGGTTGCAGGTATCCTCGTAGAGCTCGGTGGTGACATTGAAGCTGGTGCTCTCCCCCGGCTGCAGGGTGAGGTTGCGGGTTAAAATGCCAAGCTGGTCATCGCTGACCAGTATATCATAAACCGGCAAAAGGTAATAGTTGTGGATGACATAGGTGTAGGTCACCTCCTCACCCGGATCTATCAGGCTCTTGTCCGCCGACTTTTCTATGCTGATTCCGCCGCACTTCATCAAGAAGAGCTCCTCGTAGCTCTTGAAGAGGTCGCACTGCCGGCGCAAGAGGTCCTCAAAGCTGGCTAAAAGCTTGATCTTGCTCTCGGGGGGAAAATCGCACCAGTCCTCCTTGAGATGCAGCTTGAAGCGGTGCAGAAGATAGGCCTGCCTTTTGAGCAGATCCTCGAAGCTGGCCAGGAAGGTTTGCTGGTCCTCCTTTTCCATGCTGCACCACTTCAGCTTGAGCATGGCCTCAAAGCCGTCGAAGAGCACCGCCTGGCGGCGCAGCAGGTCCTCGAAGCTGTCCAGAAACATCAGGGTGTCAGTGAGATTGGTGGGGGTCTGGTGCATCAGAAACTCAAAGCTGCTGAGAAGGCCGGCCTGAGACCGGAGCAGATCCTCCAGGCTCTGGATGAAGCCGACATCGGTATATCCCTCCCCTTCCTCCGCCGCGCCCAAATTCAGTGCCGATAGCATTGAGGCGGCTATGACCACAGATATCAGCAATCGACTAGCATTCATTTTTCCAGAGTCCCCCTTCGCGATAAGATTTTCTCATTCTCCCTTTCTTAAATCAGATAGACAGGAATAGCCTCATGATCAGATCCTCAAAGCCCAGGAGCAGGTCAGCCTCCCGGCGCAGCAGATCCTCGAAGCTGGAGAGAAATG
>CALMJN010000129.1 GCA_937864385.1 uncultured Methanosarcinales archaeon
AATCTTGAAACAGCAAGAACAAAAGGATGCAATCATTCCTATTCCTGAAATCCAGCATAGAAAACATTTGAATTCTCGTTTTGAACGGGAAGAATCTTCTTCCAATTAAGATTCTAATTCTAAACAGATAAATTAGGGGCCGGGACCGGGATTCGAACCCAGCTCGAGGGATCCACAGTCCCTCAGGATAGCCACTACCCTATCCCGGCGCGCCAGAAAACCAGTCTGCTGCTAGGAGATAAAACTTTCCCCGGCATAGGCCCGGCCGGTGACCTCCACCACCATTGAAACCAGGTCCTCCAGCCGGTTGATGTAGTAAACCCTTCCCAATCCCGCCAGGGCCCCCTCCACATGCCTGTCCTTGTAGTCCTGATCTATGCAGAAGAGGACGAAGCTCCCCGCCCGGGCTGCCCTCTCCATCTCCTCCCATTCCTGATAGAGATTCTGGATATGGGTGTCGGTGATGCAAAGGATCAAGCAGCCGGGCCGCTCTTCGGCTAAAGCCCTCACCGCCTTTCCCGGAATGTGGGTGCGGGTGGAGAAGAACTCCACCAGGGTCCGCTCGACGGCGGAAAGGTCTCGGGTCCAGGGTACGGCCAGGTATTTCTCGCTGAAGTTGATCGCCGCCAGCATGGCCCCCTTACTGTGAGCATAGCGGCAAGCCTTGAAGGCGGCCAGAGTGGCCCGGTGGGTCTTGCTGCCCAGCCTGTGCCCCTCCATGGAGCGGCTGCTGTCTAAAACCACCAGCAGGTCCGGAACCCCCTGGCCCAGGGGTGCCATCCTCCCCATCTCCCGGCCCCGCTTGTAGGTGGTGACGCCCGGTATGAGCCGGGGCGATAGGCTAAGGGAGTAGGCCACATCCAGCTCGCTGCAGGGATCGGTCAGCCTCCACCTCTCCGGAGCGGAAGGATGCTCCTCGCTCCGGGAGCGGGGAGCCTCCCGGATGGCTATGCTGTAGCTCTGATCGCGATACCAGCGCACCAGATCCCCCTCCAGCCCCAGAGCGGCCAAAACCCGAGTGTACTGCCCCGGCTCCAGGTTTTCCGCCCCGGCCAGGGGAGCGGCATCGGCGCAGCCGTTTAAGATCTCCAGGCAGCGCACCGGTCCCCGGCCAATTAAGCCCGGCAGCAAGGGCTCAAGAATCCTGGCCATCTGCCGGCACTGCCTGGGCCAGAGGCTCCTCTCCCGAAAGCCGGCGGAGAAGATCCTCTCCAGCAGGGAGACCTCCGGCCTTTTGGATGCGGGCAGATCCGCCTCCCAATAGTTTTTCAGCAGGCCCAAAACCACCCGCTCCAGCTCCCCCAGGCCCGGCTGCTCCGCCAGCCTGCCCCAGCCTAAAAGGACCTTCTTTCTGTCCTCGCTGCTCTTTTCCAGCCTCAGCGAGTCCACCACAATATCAGAAAAGATATTGACCAATGCCCTGGCCTTATCCGGATCGGGATTCACCAAGCCCTGCAGAGCAGATCGGGCCAAAAGAGCCGCCTCGTCCAGAGAACGTGGACAGAAGACATAGTGAGCTATGAGATGATCGAAGAGCCCCTCCAGATAAAGGGGGCCTAAGGAGAGTGTCTCCTGATCCAGGGTGATCTGATAATTGCGGAAGGGAAACTCGCCCGGCTGCTTTGCTGCACCTGCGCCCGACTCTTGTCGGGCCAGGCGGGGCTCCGGCAGTAGCGGCCAGTGCCAGTTGCGCCGGGACTTCTGCCAGGCGCTAATCCAGCTTGATGACTCCATCCGCTGCCTCTGGCCCAAAGTGGGATGCTGCAATGCGCCCGCCCTTTCTGCGCCATCCCGCCCTCCGCCCGGCCTTGCCCCGGACCCGGATCTCTCCCCCGCTCATGAGCAGCCCCAGGTACTCTCCCGCATCACCCCGCACATAAAGCCTGCCGGCTCGCATCATCCAGCCTGCTCTCTCCCGGCAGGAGCCCTGAATAGCGATCCTTCCCCCGCTGTTGCCCAGGCCCAGGAACTTTCCCGCCTCGCCCTTTACCACTCCCCAGCCGCCTTTCATCTGGCGGAAGGCATAATCCCGGCAGCCTGCGGCCACTATCCCCCCTCCTTTCATCTCCTGGCCCAGGTAGTCGCCCGCTGCTCCATGAACCACGATCCTACCTCCACTCATCCTCTCCCCCACATGCTCTCCCCCCTTTTCCAGGATGATGCTTCCTCCCTCCAGCTCCAGCCCGACATAATCCCGATCAGGAAGCCTGAGCGGCAGGGGGCTTCTCTCCGCCGCCAGGCTGGAGACATAGCCCCAGATCAGGGCGCACCTTTTATCCGGCTGGCCGGAGAGCAGCAGCTCTATCTGGCTGGCCTCGCCGCCCACCAGTTCCTCAACGCTGACCCGATCCGGCCTTCCCCCGATCCTGTCCGCCAGATCCTCCAGGCTGAAGATCATGTCCTTTTTGCTTTTCTTGAGCCGAAAGGAAGGATTCCCTTCTGGATAAGCTGAACTCATGAAGGAGGAGAGCCTCATAGCCTGCTCTCCAGAGAGGGCACATAGTCCAGCCGGGCAATGGGATCGTCAAATGACATAAGCTCCTCCATAGCCCGGGAGGGGGAGACTTCTCCGTCCATGGCCCGGGAGTAGATGAGGTTCATCTCCCTCCTCTCGTTCATGGTGCGGTCGATGCTTTTGTTTACCAGCTCCGCAGCATAGGCCAGCTTTCCCGCTCCGAAATAGGGGGGCTTTTCCAGCCTGGAGGCCAGCGGAGTTATGCGATGCCAGATGACATAAGGAGCTATGGCCCGGAGAAGCTCAAGATCTGCCTCCCGACCTAAAAGAAAGGCAAAAGCCCGGCAGAAGATGCGCAGGTCCTGCCTCACCCGATCGGAGAGCCCCTCATCCGCCTGCCAGCAGATGGCCTCAGGATTATTATGATAGTGGCATCCGGAGCACAGGCCCAGGGATGGCTTGCTGCCGGAAAGCTGGGTCTTGTCATAATAGGGTGCTCTCTCGCAGAGGGTGAAGTCCCGGATGAGGCAGAGAACGGCCAGCTCTACCTGGCTGGAAAGAGGTATCTCCGCCACCATTTCTGGGAGCGAGGAAAACTCCTCTTCAGTGAATCGGGGCAGCATTCCAGCCAGATCCCGAACCTCCTTTTCCCTCTCGGAGAGGAGAAGCCCGGCCAG
>CALMJN010000130.1 GCA_937864385.1 uncultured Methanosarcinales archaeon
GCGGGAGAGGATGAGGGCAAAGCTGCCCTGCGCTCTGCCCTCCCAGGCCAATTTCCTCTTTCTGCAAACCCGCCGCAGATCAAAGGCTTTAGCCGAGCAGCTGCTCTGCCGGGGGATAATCGTCCGGGACTGCAGCTCCTTTCATGGCTGCGGCGAAAGATGCCTGCGGGTCACAGTAGGCAGGCGGGAGGAGAACGATCGCTTTCTTGAGGAGCTGGAGATTCTGGACGGGAAAAAGGATTGATAGGGAATGAATCCCGATTATTCATCGACTGTGAGATCTTGTCGCCCTGATCCGGCGCTGTTCCCGTTCATTCATCGCCAGCCATATCTGATGGCTCCAGACTCAAAGCCAGCTCATCCGGCCCCTGATTTCTGCAGCAGAGCACTGTAAATCCGGTCAGACTGGAATCCTCTACCTCATCGATTGAAATATCGCCGAAGGAGTCGTAAGTTACTACATATTTTATGTCCGCCTCCATTTCCAGCGGTTCGTCCAGATACTGCCAGTCCCAGCTATCCTGGGTACCATGCGCCCATAATACATTATAGGTCCCGGGGTCCATCATATTCTCGCAGTACTCCTGCTGTCCGGTGGGATTGGGGGCATAGGGGCCATAATAACTGGGATAGAATCCCGCCTGGGCCTCTACGCCGGATAATAAAACGAAAGGCAGCGATGCAATTAATAGAAACCAAAGAGCATTCCTGGTCTTTTTAGTTATGGTGATTCCTCCTTGAATTGACTATTGATCTATTTTCTATGTCAAGCTTATGGTCGATGATCGCTGCTGTAGATTCCGGACTCTCTGGCATTTGTATACCCCGCTATTTCCTTAAATCTAATAAGGAAGGCAGCAGCCTTCCGCTGCGCCTCTTCAGAGCCGCATCATCAGGACGCCAGCATCTTCAGACCATCCTATTAGCTGCTTTTTCTTTGCCTCATTCACCTTGCCAGCTCGTAAATGTCCTGGGCATAGATCTTGGTGACATTGACCAGTTGGTCGATGGCGATGTACTCATTGGCCTGGTGCTCGACCTCCTCCTGGTCGGGCATCATGGGCCCGGAGGCCACGATATTGGGCATCTCCTTGGCGTAGGTTCCCCCTCCAATGGCTATGGCACTGTCGTTTCTGCCGGTGTGCTCTGAATAGACCCGGGTCAAGGTCACTATCAAGGGCGAGTCCTTGGGGTAATAGAGCGGATCCTGAACCTGCTGGGAGACAGCCGCTATGAAGCCGCTTCCCTCGAGGCTCTGATTGAGCAGGCTCATCACCTCATCGAAGGCGAATGTGACGGGATAGCGGATGTTCAGGCCGAGGGTCATGCGCTTTGAAGTGGCATTGACCAGTCCCACATTGAGGGTGAGATTGC
>CALMJN010000131.1 GCA_937864385.1 uncultured Methanosarcinales archaeon
CGAGGTGACGGCCAAGCACATCCTTGTCGCGACCGGCGGCCGTCCCGTGCGGCCCGAGATGCCCAACGCCCATCTCGGCATGGTGTCGGACGACATCTTCGGGATGGAGCGGTTGCCGAAGTCGATCCTGATCGTCGGCGGCGGCTACATCGCCTGCGAGTTCGGCCACTTCTTCTCCGCTCTGGGGGTAGATGTCACCATCATCGGCCGCCATCCTCTTCTCCTGAAAGGCGAGGATCCGGAAGTGGCAAGGCTGGTCCAGCAGCGACTATCTTTGTTCATGAAGGTGGTCACCGGCCATGAGGTCGTCTCTGTAGAGAGAAGAGGAGAATTAAAAGCGGTTTCTGCCAAAAACATAGAGGATGGGAGAATTCTTCAGTTTGAGGCGGAGGAGATCCTCCTGGCAGCAGGCCGCCAGCCCAACTCCGATCTGCTCCACCCGGAGAGAAGCGGCGTGAAGATGGACCGGCAGGGCTGGATTGCCGTCGACCAGTTTCTAGAGACCAGCAAGAAGGGCATCTACGCCCTGGGCGATGCCCTGGGAAAGCACATGTACCGGCATACGGCCAATTACGAGGCAGAGGTGGTAGTGCATAATCTGTTTCATGGGGAGGGAGAGGCAAACCTGGAAGAGGCAGACTACCATGCCGTTCCTTATGCCGTCTTCACCTATCCTGCGGTGGCGGGAGTGGGGATGAAGGAGACAGAGGCGGCTGCTAAAGGCTTAAAAGTGCTTGTAGGACGAGCCGCCTACATGGACACGGCCAAGGGGATGGCCATGGGCGAGGAGAGCGGCCTGGTCAAGGTGGTTTTAGAAGAGGAGACAGGAAAGATTCTGGGGGCCACAATTGCGGGCCCGTCTGCCCCGGAGCTGGTCCAGCAGGTCGTCTATCTCATGAACACCGAATACCAGGACCTCATGCCGGTAATAAGATCGCAGGTGATCCATCCCACCCTCAATGAGGTGCTGGTGAGGGCCTTCTCCCAGTTGCAGCGCCCGGAAGAGCATGCTTGGGATTGAGCGATAGACGGACCAGCCTAGGAAAAAAATGTCCGGAGCTTGAAGAAGATAGAGAGAAGATAGAGAGAAGATAGAAAGACGATAGAGAGAATAAAAAGAAATACATGCCTGCCGACGGATATGAATGAAAATCCAGGGCAGCATGCCACAGCAGCTTATCTGATGTTTCTTATGAATTTTTATTTTTTAAAGATGACTCCGCCCTCAATAATCGTTATGATCCTCCAGGAAATGCAATTTTAGCTCGTCCTTCGAGTCAAAGATCATACGGCAGATCTTGCACTTAAATTTGCCCTCTCTTCGTGATCCGCCAGCCATTCTCTTAGATCCGGTGCCTGCCATCTCCACACCTCGAATCATAAGTCTATTGGACTTCATCATAAATTAGCTTTTGGTTGAAGAAGGAGGCCCGGGAGAATCATGGCTGTGTTTTAATGAGGAATAGGATAAAATAAATACCTGCGGAACAGATGATCAAGTGGATATGAATTTTGGAGGATGATTGCCAATGACGGCCAAGAAATATCAATGCAGCATTTGCGGTTACATTTACGATCCGGAGAAGGGAGATCCTGACTCGGGTGTTGCCCCCGGCACGCCCTTTTCCGATCTGCCTGAAAGCTGGGTCTGTCCCATGTGCGGGGCAGCGAAAAGCGATTTCAAGGAGCTGGACTGATTGCAGGGAGGATGGAGAATATGGCTCTAACCAGAGAGATCAGGCCTGGTATTTTCTGGGTCGGCGCATTGGACTGGGATCGCAGGCTCTTTGATGCCCTGCTTCCCCTCCCCCAAGGAACAAGCTACAACTCCTATTTGATCCAGGGAGAGGAGAAGACTGTTTTGATCGACGCCGTGGATGAGACCGGAGCGGATGTGCTGATGGACAACCTCAGATCTCTGGCGGTAGAGAGCCTGGACTACATCATCGTCCAGCATGCTGAGCAGGACCACTCCGGCGGACTGAAGAGACTGCTGGCAGAGTATCCGCAGGCCAGTGTGCTGGGATCGGCCAGATCTCTGGAGCTGCTGGCTGAGTTCGGCCTGATGGATGCTGGCAAAGGACAGGAGGCAAAAGACGGCGAAAGCATTCCCTTGGGCGGCAGGAGCCTCCAGTTCATCAGCGCCCCCTGGGTTCACTGGCCGGACACCATGTTCACCTATATCCCTGAGGAGCATATCCTCTTCACCTGCGATTTTCTGGGCTCCCACCTGGCATCGAGCCATCTATTTGCCTCAGATGAAGCCGATCTCTATCTTCCTGCCAAAAAATACTATGCCGGGATCATGATGCCCTTCCGCTCCAGCGTCAAGAGGCACCTGGAGAGGATAGAGAAACTGGATGTCGATATCATAGCCCCCAGCCACGGGCCCCTTCAAGACCGGCCCGGTTTGATCCTGGATGCCTACAGAGACTGGGCCTCGGACAGGGTTAAAAATGAGGTGGTATTGGCTTATGTCTCCATGCATGGCTCCACCCGCATCATGGCCGATTATCTTGGGGAGGCTCTGATCTCTCGAGGGGTAGCGGTGAGGAGATTCGATCTCACCGATTATGACCTGGGAGATCTGGCCCAGTCCCTGGTTGATGCAGCCACGATTGTGATCGGAACGCCAACCATCCTTGCCGGAGCCCACCCTCTGGCCCTTTATGCCGCCACACTGGCCAATGCCCTGCGCCCCAAGACCAGATACGCCTCGGTCATCGGCTCTTTTGGCTGGGGAGGCAAGATGCTGGAGCAGATCACAGAGAGCCTTTCAAGCCTTAAGGTAGAGTTCCTGGATCCGGTGGTGGCCAGGGGCAGGCCAAAAGAGGACGATTTCGCTGCCCTGGATCGCCTGGCCGATGAGATAGCCGCCCTGCATCAGAAGCTGGATGAGTGAGAATCGAGGCAGAACTCATCTGCCGGGAAATAGCTTGCTTCTACAGAGCGGATCGGGCAGAGATAGACGCAGGATCTCTGCCTTCAGGCCATGATTTCCGAGTCTCTGATCTTCTATGCGTTTGTGCTTCTGGCGACGGGCATAGCAGTAGGCTTTTTCTGCGGCCTTTTGGGGGTGGGGGGAGGCTTTCTCATGGTGCCGGTTCAGATCTGGCTCCTCTCCCTGCAAGGAGTTGAGGCCACCATGGCCACCAGAATTGCCTTTGCCACCTCTCTGGCCGTGGTGCTTCCTACGGCTATTTCCGGGTGCAGAAAACACTCCTGCTGGGGAGTGGTCCTGTGGCGAGAGGGGATTATCATAGGGCTCTTCGGGATGTTTGGCGGCTTTTTAGGGGGGACCGTAGCCTCTTATGCACCCGGAGAGCTTCTCAGGATGATCTTCGGAATTATTGTCATACTTGCGGCAGCAAGAATGCTGCTTGTCCCCCATTTCCAGGCTCCACAAGAGCCTCATAACCGGCCGAAAAAGAGCATTATCCAGTATATGATCTGGGGGGTGGCGGTGGGAGTTCTATCCGGGTTGACCGGCATCGGAGGGGGATTGATGCTGGTTCCGATTATGATTATTGCCCTGGGCTTCAACTTGTATCAGGCCATAGGCACCTCCTCTGTAGCCATATCCTTTAACGCCCTGGGCGGAATCATAGCCTATGCCATAAACGGGTGGGGTATGGTGGGTCTGCCCAGTTATTGTTTGGGTTACATCGACCTGTTGCAGTTTGTCCTGCTGGCCGCAGGCAGCATATTTGCTGCCCCATGGGGAGCAAAGGTTGCCCACCGACTTCCTGCGGAGAGGCTCAAACAAATATTTGTGATATTGATGTTCTATATAGGGCTGAAGATGATAGGGGCCATGGAGTGGGCCGGACTGTAGAAGATGAGATCGAAATCGAGCCCTTTGCTATGGCGGCAAGCAAGGACAATGATCCCCGCCATCTCGTCAGGGACGAGGGGATCCCGTCCAATAGCACATCTCTCTGCCGGCTTCCGGGCGCACATCTAATAATAGATCCATTTATATCTCACCAAAAGACCTAATTACCTTTGCCTCGAATTAAATAGCACCCATGCTCTGCAAACTGCAGCGCAAAACCAGAGAGGGAGAGGTTGATTTTGGCAGCAGCAAGCAGCAAATTTCCCAGGTTTAAATCGGGCATTCCCGGTTACGATGAATTGATCGGCGGCGGCTTTCACAAAGGAACTGTGAACACAATCACCGGTTCCTCAGGCACAGGCAAGACTGTCTTTGCCAGCCAGTTCATCCAGTATGGAATCAAGAACGGCGAGCGGGGGATGATCATCACCCCATCCGAGAGCTCAGAATACCTCAAGAGAGAGATGATGGCCTCCTTCGGCTGGGACTTCTCGGCCATGGAAGATAGCAGAATGCTCTCTATAGTCGATGTCACCGATCCGGTGCTCCGGCTGCAAAAAAGCATCGATGTGGATCCGGTGGATTTTCTGATCAACTTTAGAAAGCTGGTGGAGAGAAAGCTGGAGGAGATCAAACCAGAGCGTCTCTTCATAGACGATCTGACTGCCTTCTTCATGGCTGTGGAGGCCCCCTTCAAGATACGCTCCCTCACCGATGACCTCTTCGGCATCATCAGGAGCAGCGGTGTCACCGCCTTGGTCACCATAGGCACCGCCTTTGGCACCAATCAGTTCCTGGAGTACGGGGCGGACTCGGCCACCATCCTCAGCCGGGAGCGCATAGGCAACAACCTCATCCGATCCATCTACATCATGAAGATGCGCGGATCGAGAATCGCCAACACCATCCGGGTACTGGATGTGTCCGATGACGGCATCTCCGTCTCCGCCCTCTCTCCCTATCCCTGAGAGAGCCGAATGAGGTGTACCCAGATGATTGAGAGATGGATGGTTTTAGCAGGAGAAGAAGCAGGCCCGGCCTCGAACAAGATGGGCGGCATCTGGGATGTGATCGATGCCGAGGCAGCAACAATGGCCCGTCTGCTGGCAAAAAAGGATATCGATAGTGATCTGCATATATTGGTGGCCGGTCCCTACTACCCCACCCTGGGCTCGGACTGGAATGCGGGCAAGAACCGGATCACCAACCTGACCGGCCTGGAGAAGCTGGATGCCGGACCGGAGCTCAAGAGGGTGCTGACATCGCTGCAGGCGGCAGGAATAGAGCCGACAGCCGCCCAGAGAATGGTTGACGGTGTCCCCATAGGCTATGTCCTCTTCAATACCAATTATTATCAATCCCACACTGTGCTCTGGAAAGGCAAGGATATGACTCTATCCAATGCCATCAAGACCGAGGCTTTCGACCTGCTCGGCCTGGATTCGATGAATTATGAGCGGGCTCATTACGGCCATGAATACAATCACTATCTCGGTCTCTCTTATGCCATATCCGAGTTGGTGAGGGGGCTAGCTCAGGCTCCGGAGAATGTGGCGGCAAAATACACCGACCGGGCGGTCTCGGAGTTCGCCAAATCGGTACTTCCCAAGGTCAGAGTCTCATTTCACTGCCATGAGTTCGGGGTCTTTTATGCCGCGGCCAGATTGAAGAAGCTGGGGGTTCCGGTGAGATCGGCCTGCACCTTGCATGCTACGGTTCCCGGTCGTACCGCCGGCTATAAGTCTCTGGCAAAGGTGGCCCGGGGTGAGGAGAAGATGGAGCCCGGAACACCTCTCGGTTTTGCCGCTCTGGAGAGGCTGGCCCGATATGCCGATACGGTCACCTTCGTGGGAGACTCCACCATGAAGGAGGCCATGCTCTTCTATCGCATGAAGGGCATGGTCATCAGAAATGGAATTGAGGTACAGGCTCAGCAGATAGACTGGGAGAAAAAGGATCGATGCCGGGATAGGATCCAGCAGTTTTTATCCGACGGCCTCTATCAGTATTGCGACGGCAAGTGTGTGAAGAAGGAGAACATAATTCCCGTATTCACCATCTCCCGCATTGAGGTTGAGAATAAGGGATATCATCAGCTCCTGGATGCCCTCATGCTTCAGGATCATCTGCTCAAGCACCGCTTGGCCGGCCAGCGAAGGGGCGAAGAGGTCAGAGTGGTATGCTTCCTCATCGCCGCCCACGGCCCTAAGAATAAAGACAAGCTCCCGGAGGGATTTCCCATAAATCTCACTCCGGAGATACTGGTAGGCGAGGAGATCCGCCTGGAGAATATGATCAAGGAGCGGGATCTGGATGAGAAGGAGCTTATATCCGGGAGAAGGATGGTGGCGGCCATGCTCTATCCTCAATGGGTGGGACCGGACGATGGGGGTCTGGGCATGTCTGCGGATGAGATCATGGCCGGCTGCGTGGCGGGAATATTCCCCTCTCAGTATGAGCCCTTCCTTCTCACCGCTCTCGAGGCGGGCCGGGAGGGCACACCCAGCATTGTCAGCCGTGCGGCGGGATACAGCGATGCTTTGAAGAAGATCAAGCATCGCGTGCCCGGACTGGGAGGAGTGGTGGTTGTGGACAACATCGATGCCCAGCCTCAGGAGACGGTTCTGGATTATGCTCTGGCCCTGGATTATTTCACCTGGACATACCTCGACGATGAGGTCAAATACCGTCTGCTCTGCGAGGAGTCATTCTCCCTGGCCAAGCAGTTCGGCTGGAAGGAGCCGGTTTTAGAGTATTACAGGAATCTGGTGGCTTAGCCGGAAAAGGGGATATAGCTATGAAAATTGCTTTTTTGAGCCTGGAATTCCCGCCTCGGATCTATGGCGGATTGGGGGTATATGTGGATGAAATATCCAGACAGATGGCTGCTTTGGCCCAGAGCATCTCTGTATTTACCCCGGGGGACGGAAGGCTCCCCCGGCAGGAAAAGATGGGTGATGTGGAGGTCTTCCGCACCAGTCCCGTGGCCATCCGGGACGGCCTGGACATCTTCCTCTCACCAGAGACCCTGGCCTGGGGAGAAGGTCTACGCTTTCTGGAGGACCTTTTAAGCATCAATCTGCAATCTGCGGCAGGAGTCAAGGAAAACGGACCATTCGATATCTGTGTGGCTCATGATTGGCTGGGCCTCTGGGGGGGCATGGCGGTTAAAAGAGAGGGAATGCCACTGATCTTCCATGTGCACGGCCTGGAGACAGGACGCTCGGACCACCCTAATCCGCAGATTGTCTGGTTGGAGAGGCAAGGCGCTCTGGCAGCAGACAGGATAATAACTGTCTCAGAGGCCATGAAGAGACAGATAACCGAGATGGGAATATCCGGAGATAAGATCTCCGTATGCTATCATGGTGTCGACTCCCAGTTTTTCGATCCTCAAAGGGCCGATGCGCTGTCTCTGAAATCATTGAGGCGTAGATATGGCTTTGCTGATGATGACATCATCATCCTCTTCCTGGGAAGGCTGGAGCCGATAAAAGGGGTGAGAGAGCTGATAGAAGCATTTCCGTCCGTCCTGTCCCGCCATCCCAATGCCAGGCTGCTTCTGGTGGGAAGGGGCAGCCTGGAGGACTGGGTCAAGCAGGAGCTGCAGCAGCTGGGCAGTGGCTATGCCAGACTGGTGACTGATTTTCTCAGCCCCATGGATAAGATGCATCACTATGCTCTGGCGGACATCTGTGTCTTTCCCAGCATCTACGAGCCCTTCGGCATAGTGGCCCTGGAAGCGGCGGCCATGGGAAAGGCAGCAGTGGTGGGCGCTGCCGGCACATCCGGCCTGGCGGAGATAGTTCAAAATCCGGCCACGCCAAAGCCTACCGGTGTACATGTCGACGCCCGCCGTGCGGAGGATATCGCCTGGGGCATAAACCTGGCCCTGGAGGACGCGAAACGGCTGATCTCCTGGGGAGAGAATGCCAGAAAGCGGGCTCTGGCCGAATTCACCTGGCAGAGGGCAGCAGAGAAGACCCTGGCCATCTACAAAGATGTGGCATGATTGCTAATGTGGCATGATGGCTACGATCCGGGCTTTGAATCCGTGGATAAGGAGGAAAAACTGAAGAATTAAGCCGGCTGATGAGACTGGCGGGCGAAGCCGGATCTAATTGCCGAAAAGTTCATCAATTATCCAGCTCTTTTTCTAGCTGGAATCAGATTAATTCATTCCGGAAATAACTTAGGGGCTGGCTAATTGAGCATATGGATCAGATGAATTGAAGTCATTTGCTGCCCTATAGGGACAAAAAATCATAAACAAAAGTGGCCTGCAAGGCGATAATACTCTGGAGAAGAGATGCGAATTGGAATGCTCTCCTGGGAGAGCTTATACTCGACGAAGGTAGGAGGGGTGGCGCCCCATGTATCGGAGATATC
>CALMJN010000132.1 GCA_937864385.1 uncultured Methanosarcinales archaeon
GACATCTCATTTTGACTTGGCTATTAAACTGAAAATTATGATCCCCCTTGTGGCAGAACTTGAGGCCAGAATATCTCTGGGCTTAGATCGGCCACAAGGGAATTCATCCAAATAGGTAGGAAAGAAGATAACTCGATCATCTCCTCCTACCTTATATCCCCGTGATACTCCTGCAGCGACCTGACCCCTGACCTGCCCTTCTTGAAAGCGGCTATCCCCTTGGCTGCAGCGGAGGCGGCGGCGATGGTGGTGATGTAAGGCACCTTGTACTTGATGGCCGCTTTGCGGATATAGGAGTCGTCATACTGGCTGGCCTTGCCTATGGGGGTGTTTATGACCAGCTGGATCTGGCCGTTCTTTATGGCGTCATCGATATTGGGCCGGCCTTCATGCAGCTTCAATATCAACTCCGATCTGATGCCGTTGGCGGCTAAAAATTCCTGGGTGCCCCGGGTGGCCTTGATCTCAAATCCCATATCCAAGAACTGCCGGGCCATGCTCAAGACCCCGGAGTGGTCCTTTCCCGCCACGGTGATCAGCACCGTTCCCTTATCCGGCAGGGTGGACTTTGCTGCCTCCTCTGCTTTATAGAACGCCATGCCGAAGGAGTCGGCCAGGCCCAGAACCTCGCCGGTGGACCTCATCTCCGGGCCCAGGAGGGGATCGACCTCGGGGAACATATTGAAGGGGAAGACCGACTCCTTGACCCCGTAGTGGGGGATCTTCTTCTCCTTGAGAGCCATATCCGCCAGGCTTTTTTTCATCATCAGCTCCGTGGCTATGCTGGCCATGGAGATATTGCAGACCTTGGAGACCAGGGGCACGGTGCGGGAGGCCCTGGGATTGGCCTCCAGAACATAGACCTTGTCCCCGGCCAGGGCATACTGCATATTCATGAGGCCGACGACCTGCAGCTCCCTGGCGATGCGCTCGGTGTACTCCTTGATGGTCTTGAGGTGCTTCTCGGGGATGCTCACCGGTGGGATGACGCAGGCGGAGTCGCCCGAATGAATGCCGGCCAACTCGATGTGCTCCATCACCGCCGGAACAAAGGCCTCTATCCCGTCGGAGAGGGCATCGGCCTCCATCTCCAAAGCATTGTCCAGGAAGCGGTCGATCAGTATGGGCCGCTCTGGGGTGACGTCAACCGCGGCCAGAACATATCTCTCCAGCATCTCCTCATCGAATATGACCTCCATTCCTCTGCCGCCCAAAACGTAGGAGGGACGGACCATGAGAGGATAGCCGATGCGTCCTGCTACCTCCCTGGCCTGCTTTAGGCTGCTGGCCATGCCCGATTCGGGCATGGGGATCTTCATCTTCTCCATCATCATCCGGAATCGGTCCCGGTCCTCCGCCAGATCTATGGCATCAACCGACGTCCCCAGGATCTTAACCCCTGATTCGGCCAGCTCCCGGGCGATGTTCAGAGGGGTCTGGCCTCCGAACTGGACGATAACTCCCTCCGGCTTCTCCTCCTCGTAGATGCTTAAAACATCCTCTACCGTGAGAGGCTCGAAGTAGAGC
>CALMJN010000133.1 GCA_937864385.1 uncultured Methanosarcinales archaeon
TTTATCTCCAAATCTCAAAGACGCTCCCGTCGAGATCAACCAGGATGCTTCGTCAAGTATAAAGCGGCTCTTGATTCCACTCTTATCCCATGCATATGATCATAAGCATGACGGATATTAAAGAGATGACATAGACCATATGTCAAGCACGATGCCAGGTGAAGAGAGCAGCTAGGAACGGATGCGACAACCTATTTATTATCCAGAGGCAACCTTAGTTTCATGTGCTCCACCTGTGGCTGTGGAATCGATCTGGGCGGCATAGAGGATGTCTTTGCCAAGGACTATGGTTGCAGTAACTGCGGCCTGGTCTTCAAAGGCTTCGGATATAAAGTCGCCTGCCCTCGCTGCAAATCAATCAACACCAGGCGGGTGAGGTAGCGCTTTTTGGGGGGTCTAATGTCCGAGCATATTCTGGAGATGGCCAAGGCCCGGATCAGGGTCAAGGACGGAAAGATAGAGGTCCTGAGCGATCCAGGCATAAGCTTCTGCCCCCTGCGCCGCGATCTCTACGGCATAGCAGAAGAGAGCCGGGAGAGCGTGGAGCGGGTTTTAGAGATTCACATGCAGGAGATGGGCATGTACGGTCCGGGCAGAGTTTTAGAGCTGGAGGCAAAGCCGGTCAGCTTCGGAGCCTCGGAGATCCTCAGCGACGGTATGGTGGAGGGACTGGTGGACGCCGCCGTCCTGGTCTGCGAGGGAGCAGGAAGCGTGATTGTCTTTAGGCCGGATGTGCTGCAGGCCATCGGTGGCCACATGACCGGCCTGGTCAGCACCGAGCCCATAGCCGAGATCCAGGATGGACTGGAGGCCAGAGGCTGTATCCTTTTAGACCGGAGGGCGGGCGTGGATCAGTTGGCCGCTTTCGAGAAGGCTGTGGAGAATGGCTTTCAGAAGATAGCCTTGACCCTCACGGGAGAGAATGCCCCTTGTGCTGCTGCCCTGCGGGCGCGGGAAGAAGAGCTGGGCGCGAGGGCGATGATCCTGGCCGTTCACAATACCGGCATCAGCGAGAGCCAGGCAGAAATCCTGGCGGAAAGCTGCGATCTGGTCTGGTCCTGCGCCTCCAGGGCAGTTCGGGAGGTGGCGGGAAGAAAGGCGCTTTTCCAGATGGGCATATCCATTCCCGTCTTCGCTTTCACTCTGGAGGGAAAGAGGCTGCTCCTGAACCGGGCCCTGCACTTCAAAGCTCCTCTTGTCATGCATCGGGCATCCCTGCCCCTGGCTCCGGAGGACAAGCAGCCCAGGCCGCTGGTCTAAACCCATGACCTTTCATCTTTTGCCGGAGGATCTCAGAGCATTTTCTGAAAGCTGCTACGCATCAAGCCGATGGGTTGAATGGGTGGACACTTGGTAGAGAAGGCGGAAACTGTATAGATGGATGAGAGTCATTTTCCTATCAATAAGAGGAAGTGAAGGATCGATGAGCAAGGCCAAGTCTATTTGCGATCGGGTCTACGCCGTGGGAGGCTCGGGCCTCTCTGCCCAGGAGGACGCCTATGTCTATGTGATCGATGCCGGGTCGGAGCTGGTGATGATCGATGCCGGTGTAGGCTACGGCATGAAGAGAATCGAGGAGAACATAAGGTCCATGGGCTGGCAGCCAGCTCAAATCTGGCATGTCGTCGCCACCCATTGCCATATCGACCACATCGGCGGCCTTTACGCCTGGAAAGAGCAGTACGGCCCCAAGATCATTGCCCACGAGATGGACCGGGCCGGAATCGAGGGGGAGAACGATCTCCTCACTGCGGCCAGCATGTATGGCGTCTCTTACAAACCGGTCAAGGTGGATATGCTGCTCAGGGGCGAGGAGGAGAGCATGCTTCTCGGCGACCTGGAGATCCACTTCCTGCACACCC
>CALMJN010000134.1 GCA_937864385.1 uncultured Methanosarcinales archaeon
ATTGATTTTTCATCCATTGCCAATATAAGACCTATATGTCATTCATATGATGTAAAATAGCGCAGATGCCTCCTATAAAACGCCAATGTGAAAAATAGCTACTTAAATGCATCCAAACCAATTGTATTTTATGTCAAGGGTGAGAGGAGCTTCAGGGAAATGCATGGTGGATGGATATGTAGACAACGATTGCATGCTGTCAGGCCTGAGGGCTTTGATGCAGAGCAAATACGGTGACATCATCCTCCTATGCAGCGTAATGCTGGCATTCCTGATCATGCTCGCCCTCTCCGCCGCCAGTTGAGAAACATGCAGCGCCTCTTCAACCTCCTATTTTTTTAGATAAATACAATTCCGAGCAATGAATTTTGAAAAGAGTTCTGGTTATATATAAGGCGTTCCTGAATCGGTTTTGCTCTGGCCAGAATCGGGACTGAACAATTCGGTAAGTCTTCAGCATCTGGAAGATCGTTAGACATATCCTGCCAAAGATGGGCTATCATCAGCCAGGCGCAGTAAGCATTTATCGTTCAGCTCTGCAGGCTCCGCAGGATGGATGCCCGCAGCTCCTCCATCCGCACCGGCTTGGAGACATAATCGTTCATCCCTGCCTCCAGGCACACCTCTCTATCCCCTTTCATGGCATGGGCGGTCATGGCGATTATATAAGGCTGGTCTACTTTTTCGCTGCGAATGAGCCTGGCAGCCTCCAGGCCATCCATCTCTGGCATCTGCACATCCATGAGAACGATATCATAAGATCGGCTCTTCAGGGCGGCCAGGACCTCTTTGCCATTGGCTGCCGTATCGGCTTGGTAGCCTAACCGTTCCAGCATGCGCAGAGCTACCATTTGGTTGACGGCGTTATCCTCGGCCAGAAGAATTCTCAAATTCGCTTTGCTCTTGCCGTTCCTATCTGGCACTTCCATAACCGGCATATCCTCATCTCTTGCGGATAGGAGAGCGGGAGAGGGCTGGGCTCCGATGGTGAAATAAAAAACTGATCCCTTTCCAGGCTCGCTTTCAGCCCAGATTCTTCCTCCCATTCTCTCGGCAAGGTTCTTGCTTATCACCAGCCCCAGCCCGGTGCCGCCAAACTTGCGGGTGGTCGATGGATCTGCCTGGATGAAGGGCTGGAAGATACGGCCCAACTGATCCTTACTTATGCCTATGCCAGTATCCTTTACCGCAAACATGATCTCTTCCAGCCCATCAATGCCAGGAGATGGTCCTGAGGCGGAAACTGTTGCCGAGATCTCTCCTTTTTCTGTGAACTTGACCGCATTACCGAGGAGATTGACCAGAATCTGCTTGAGCCTGGCCGGATCACCCAGGATCTGGCGTGGGACATCCGGCTCCAGGGAATAGCTCAAATCCAGCCCCTTATCACTGGCCAAGGAGGAAAAAATATTCACAGAATCCTCCAGGACCTTCTGCAGATTAAAGGGCTTTTTCTCCACCTCCAGCATTCCTCCCTCGATCTTGGAGAAGTCCAGGATATCGCTTATCACCGCCAGTAGGGAATCTCCGCTGCTGCGGATGGTCTCAATATAGTCCCTCTGCTCTGAATTGATGGGAGTGTTTAGAAGAAGGCTGGTCAGTCCTATAACCGCATTCATAGGGGTGCGAATCTCATGGCTCATATTGGCAAGAAACTGGGACTTGGCCCTGGTGGCAGACTCAGCCCTCTCCTTGGCCAAGAGCAGATCATCTTCCACTTTCTTCCTCTCCGTGAGGTCGATGGACACGCTGGCAAAGCCCATATAGCGGCCCTTTTTATCTTTGAGCATATTGAAAACATAGAGGGCGGGGAACAGGCTGCCATCCTTTCTCTCTACCAGAAGCTCGCATTCCAGATAGCCGAAGCGCACGATCTCCTCGATCACCTTCTTTATACACTGGCGCATCTTTTCCGGCACTATGGTCTCGGCAATGCTCTTGCCCAGTACCTCCTCTGCCCTCCACTGGTACAGGATCTCTGAAAAATGGTTCCAGTAGATTATCCTGCCATCCAGATCGGTGGCTATGACCGCATTTCGGACCTGGTTTAAGAGAGAGGCCTGGAATGTGATCTGGCTCTCGGCCTCTTTCCTCTCAGTTATATCTTGCCCCTGAGCGATGGTGGCCAAAATCCTCCTGCCGCCTTGATCATAAACATTGGCAGAGTTCCACAGGACGGTGCGAATATCGCCATCTTTTCTTAATATGGCAATCTCCTCTGCATCCCAATGCTCTCCAGAGAGCGTCTTTTCAATGTAGGCCAGATATTCATCTCTATCTCCTCCAGGAAAAAGGATCTGCAGATGATGGCCCAGGACATCCTTAGAGCAATATCCTGTGAGCCTCTCAGCAGCATGATTGAATCTTGTGATCTTTAAGAGGGGATCCCAGACGATGATGGGGGCATTGGCATGGCCTATAAGGTTTTCCAGAAAGTCCCGCGTCTCTCGCAGATCTTCTGCCGTCTTCTTCAGCTTCTCAGAAGAGCGCCGGATCTCAGTCAGATCGTTGCCGATGCATAAAACCTCCACCGTCTCTCCTGTTTCGTTCTTGACCGCCCGGTTTGTCCAGGAGATCCAGACCCGTTCACCATTGCTGCGCATGTTCTCATTGAC
>CALMJN010000135.1 GCA_937864385.1 uncultured Methanosarcinales archaeon
GGTATGGGTCAAACCTGGCATGCTCTAGCTTGCATCGATCTTGAAAAAGGCGACTGTATTGCTTCCCGCGAAAAATTCAAGAAATCCTTGAAGATCGCTCAGCAGATCGGCGATGGGGTAGTCGAGGCTGCAACATTTAATCAATTAGGATTCTTATCTTGGGACATAGGCTTGGTTCAAGAAGGACTTCAGATGGTTGCTATCAGCTACTTGATAACTGATCTAATAGGCCATGAGAAAGCCCAATTGAGTTTTGAGAACCTTTTTGTTATGGCATCACAGCTTAAATATTCCCAAGAATCATTCGATACCATGATTGAAGATGCAGCCGAATCTTACGCTCGTGACCGTGGCTGGAGCCTCATCAGAGCCGCCTTCCCCGAGGCCTGACCCAAGCCCCTGCCCCCTAAGCTCGCCCCCTCTCCCTTCTCCAAACCTTTTTATATATCCACTATTCTTCCAGTGCAAGGAAACCTGATGACCGTAGCCCGCGAGAGAGCCATCCTTATCCCGTCCTCTCTCACCATGGAGAGCAGGGATAGGCGTGAGAGCACGCTAAGGATCGGCCAGATCGCCCGGGCAGCAGCAGTCTTCCGCTATAACCGCATCGTGATCTATAGAGATCCCGAGCACAATGACACGCGGTTCATAGAGATGGTCCTGCGGTATATGGATACACCGCAGTACCTGCGGCGCATGCTCTTTCCTCGTCGGGAGGAGCTTCGCCATGTGGGGCTTCTGCCCCCGCTGCGAACGGCTCATCATCCATTGAACTCAAAATCAGAATCGCTCAAGATAGGCGAGTTTCGCGTCGGAGCAGTCGTTGAAAGCGTCGGATCTGATGGCGGCGTCTGGGTGGAAATCGGAGTCGATCGCCCAATTCCCCTCCGCACCAATGGGGTGTATGAGATGGGGCAGCGCCTAAGTGTCAGAATCTTTTCGCGTAAACCGCTCGCCGCTGAGCCTGTGGACCAAAAGGACATCCCCCTGTACTGGGGGTATGAGACAGAGGCGGCCGAGAGCCTGGAGAAAGCACTCCAGCCCCGGCAGGAGTCCCTGGTCATACTCACCTCCAGGTGGGGCAGGCCGGCATCGCCACAAGTCCTTCAAGAATTGGCCCAAACGGGCAAAAAGCGCAACCTTGCGGTAGTATTCGGCTCACCCGCACGAGGGCTTGATGCGTTCTTGAGTGCGAAAGCTATTGGCAGGTATGAGATGATCAACACCATTCCGCATCAAGGAACTGAGACGGTTCGGCTGGAGGAAGCTGTTTTTTCTTCCTTAGCCCTGCTCAACCTGATGCCTATGGAGGACTAAATGGCACAAATACACCGACCTAGAAGAGGTTCGCTGTCCTACAGCCCCCGAAAGAGGGCCAAGAGCGAGGTCCCCAGAATCAGAAGCTGGCCCGAGGAGGACAAGGCCAGGATGGCGGGATTCGCCGGCTACAAAGCCGGAATGACCCATGTCATGATGATAGACGACAGGCCGCATAGCCTCACCGAGGGCATGGAGATCTCCGTGCCCGTCACCGTTCTGGAGGTTCCCCCCATGAATGTGGTAGCAGTGCGGGCCTATGAGAATTATAACGGCGGCCTGCGGCCAGCAGGCGAGGCCTGGGCTGAGAACCTCGCCCCTGAGCTCAAAAGGGCCATAACTGTGCCCAAGAAGAGCCGCGGCACAGCACCGGGCGACCTGGAGGCCCTGGGTGAGGACCTGGCTGATGTGAGAGTTCTGGT